>NZ_JBZYWI010000045.1:0-21556 GCF_058932755.1 Quadrisphaera sp. DVD1 | reverse complement strand
GCGGTGCTCGACGCCGGCGCGGACCGGGTCTCCGACGCCGCCGGCCTCGCGGTGCTGTGGCTGCTCGGTGCGCCGCCCGCACCGGTGCTCGTGGCGGCGGGGGCCGGCCTGCTGCACGAGTACCTGCGGGCGCGCTCCCAGGCGGAGGGGGTGGTGGGGCCCGGCGCGGTCACCGTCTCCGAGCGCCCGACCAGGGTCGCGATCACCGCGATGTTCGCCCTCGGCTGCGGCCTCCACCCCGCCACCGCCGCCGGGTGGGCGTCGGTGGGGGCGTGGGTCGCCGCGGCAGCGGCCCTGGCGGGTCTCGCGCAGCTCGTCCTCGCGCTGCGCCGCCGGCTCGGCGGGCCCTGACCGGCGGCGGTCGAGCGCGCGCGAAGGGGCGCTCGGGCCTAGGTTCCCGCCCGTGGACGTGTTCAGGACCAAGTCCGTCGAGGCCATCGCCGAGGGCGTGCAGCGCAGCGAGGGCGAGGGCAGCGGCCTGCGCAAGGACCTGCGCGCCCGCCACCTCATCGGCATCGGGATCGGGATCGTCATCGGCACCGGCATCTTCACGCTGACCGGGGTCGCGGCGAAGAACATCGCCGGTCCGGCCGTGGTGGTCTCCTTCACGATCGCCGGCGTCGTGGCCCTGCTCGCGGCCCTGTGCTACGCCGAGCTGGCCGCGAGCGTGCCCACCGCCGGCAGCGCCTACTCCTACACCTACGCCACGGTGGGGGAGGTGGTCGCCTGGGTGATCGGCTGGGACCTGGTGCTGGAGTTCGCCCTCGGCTCAGCCGTCGTGGCGCGCGGCTGGTCGGGCTACGTGGGCAACCTCCTGGGCCTGCCGACGTCGCTGTTCGGCGAGGAGGCTCCGATCAACGTCGGCGCCGTCCTCATCGTCGCGGTGCTCACCGCGGTCGCGGTCCTGGGCATCAAGGAGTCCGCCCGGGTCACCGGCGTGCTGGTCGTGGTCAAGGTCGCGGTCTGCGTCTTCGTCGTCGTGGCCGGGGTCTGGTACGTGCGCGGCGCCAACCTCACGCCGTTCGTCCCGCCGGGGCAGCAGGCCGAGGGGGAGGGTGGCATCCACCGGCCGCTCATCGAGGCGGTCCTGGGCCTGGAGCCGGTGACCTTCGGCATCGGCGGCGTGCTCACCGCGGCCGCCGTCGTCTTCTTCGCCTACACCGGCTTCGAGGCCGTGGCGAACATGTCCGAGGAGACCCACGACCCGGCGCGGGACGTGCCGCGCGGCCTGCTGGGCACCCTGGCCATCTGCACCGTGCTCTACGTGGCCGTCTCGCTCGTCGTCGTGGGGATGGTCGAGTACACCGACATCGACGAGGGCGCTCCGATCGCCGACGCCTTCGACCAGGTCGGCCTGGGCTGGGCCTCAGCGCTCATCTCCCTCGCCGCCGTCGCCGGCCTCACCTCGGTGATCCTCGTCGACCTGCTCGCGGTGGGCCGGATCGGCTTCGCGATGGGCCGCGACGGCCTGCTGCCCCAGGCGGTCGCGAAGGTCAGCCCCCGCAGCGGGGTGCCGGTGCGGATCACCCTGGGCTTCGGCGTCCTCGTCGCGGTGCTGGCCGGGACCGTCAACATCGGCGTCCTGGCCGACCTGGTGAGCATCGGGACCCTGTTCGCGTTCCTCCTCGTGTCCCTCGCGGTGCCGGTGCTGCGCCGCACGCGCCCGGAGCTGCCGCGCCCCTTCCGCACGCCCCTCTCGCCCGCGCTGCCGATCGTCTCCGCGCTCGCCTGCCTGTACCTCATGAGCAACCTCAGCCTCGAGACCTGGCTGCGGTTCCTCGTCTGGCTCCTCGTCGGCCTGCTGATCTACGCGGGGTACGGCTACCGGCACTCCCACCAGCGCCGCGGCGCCCGGGAGGGCGCTCAGCCCGCCGCGAGGTAGGCCCGCCAGCCGCCGTGCGCGGTGATGTCCTCGGCCCCCACCAGCGCGGCCGGCTCGCAGAGGAACCCCGGCACCCGCGTGCCGTCGGCCAGCTCCACCGCCCCGACCGCCATGGGCTGCGGCAGGGCCGCGACGAAGTCGGCGAAGGCCGCGGCCGGCAGCCGCCACACCTCCACCTCGACCGCGCTGCCGCCCTCGGCGACGCGCTCGAGGCCGGGCTTGGGCGGGGTGGTCGCCAGGGCGTGCAGCCGGTAGCCGGGCGCCGTGCGGGTGGCGCGCTCCAGCACGCCGCCGCGCTCGGTGAGCTGGCCGTTGAGCGGCTGGCCGGTCAGGTGGGCGCCGGCGACGACGAGCGGCACGGTCTCCGGCGCTCCCGGCCAGCGGGACGGCGCGAACGGCAGGTCGCCGACCAGCACCCGGCCCAGGACCGCCAGGGACGCGTCGCTGCCGGCCGGCCCGACGAGCTGGACGCCGAACGGCAGCCCGTCGGCGGTGCCCGCCGGCACCGCGAGCGCGGCCAGGTCGAAGAGGTTGGCGAAGTTCGTGAACCGCCCCAGCGCGGCGTTGGCCCCCAGGGGGTCGGCGGCCACCTCCGCCAGGGTCGGGTGGCGCACGGTGGTCGGCAGCAGGACGGCGTCCACCCCGGCCCACGCCCGCGCGCTGCGCTCGCGGAGGCCGTCGAGCACCTCGGCGTCGCGGTAGACCTGCCAGGCGGGCACGTCGCGGGCGCCGGTGATGATCGCGGCCACGGTCGGGTCCGCGCCGGTGGGGGCGGTGTCGAGGAAGGCGCCGACCGCGGCGTACCGCTCGGCGACGAACGCGCCGCCGTAGAGCATCGCCGCGGCCTCCAGCGCCGGCGCGACGTCGACCTGCACCACCTCGACGCCCCGGGCGGCCAGCGCGTCGGCCGCCGCCGCGAAGGCCTCGGCCCAGCCCGGGGCGAGCGGGCCGAGCTGCTCGGGCGCGGGGACGCCGACCGCCCAGGACGCGGCCCCGCGGGGCCCGGGCAGCGGGCGCGGCGCGGACAGCGGGTCGCCGTCGTCGGGGCCGGCCAGCACGCCGAGCACCTGCTCCGCGAGGTCGACGGTCCCGGCGAAGACGGAGACGCAGTCCAGGCTGCGGCAGGCCGGGACCACGCCGGTGGTGGGCACGAGCCCGCGCGTGGGCTTGAGCCCGACGAGGCCGTGGAAGGCCGCGGGCACCCGGCCGGAGCCGGCGGTGTCGGTGCCGAGGGCGACGTCCGCGACCCCCAGCGCCACGGCGACGGCCGAGCCGCTGCTGGAGCCGCCGGAGATCCGCTCGGGGTGGGTGGCGTGGCGGACCGCGCCGTAGGGGCTGCGGGTGCCGACCAGGCCGGTGGCGAACTGGTCGAGGTTGGTGGCGCCGAGCACCACCGCGCCCGCGGCCCTCAGCCGCGCGACGGCGGCGGCGTCGGCGGTGGCCGGCGCGGTGGCGAACGTCGGGCAGCCGGCCGTGGTCGGCAGCCCCGCGACGGCGATGTTGTTCTTCACGGCCACCGCGAGGCCGGCGAGGGGGAGGTCCGCGCCGCGCTCGACCCGCGCGTCGACCTCCGCGGCCTCGGCCAGCAGCTCGGCCTCGGAGCGCAGGGCGATCCACACCTCGGGCCGGTCGACCTCGGCGATCCGGGCGAGCGCGGCGCGGACCCGCTCGGTCGCGCCGGCGCGGGCGCCTCCCGCGGCGCTCATGCCGCCACCCGCTCGGCGATGACCACGAGCACCTCGCCCGGCGCCACGGTGGACCCGGGGGTGACCACCACCTGCACGACCTCGCCCGAGCTGGGAGCGGTCACCGGTGCCTCCATCTTCATCGCCTCCAGGGCCAGCAGCACCTGCCCGGCCACCACCTCGTCCCCGGGTGCGACGTCCACCCGCACGACGTTCGCCACGAACGGCGCCTCGACGCCGGTGCACCCGTCGGGCACGTCCACCGCGGCCGCCGCCGGGGCCGGCTCGAGGTCGACCGCGCGGTCGAACTCCCCGGCGGCCTCCCACGCGGCCCGCTCCGCCGCGAAGGCCGCCGCCTGGCGCTCGCGGAAGGCCGCGATCGACGGCGCCTCGGCGGCGAGGAACGCCTCGTGCTCGGCGAGGGCGAAGGTGCCCTCCTCCACGCGCAGCGGGAGCGTCCCGGCGGCCATCTGCAGCCGCATCTCCGCGAGCTCCTCCGTGCTCACCGGGTACCAGCGGATCCGGTCGAAGAAGCGCAGCAGCCACGGGGTGCCCGGCTCGAACGGCCCGCGCTGGGCGTGGGTGGACCACACCTGCACCGTGCGGCCGACGAACTGGTAGCCGCCCGGGCCCTCCATGCCGTAGACGCACAGGTAGGCCCCGCCGATGCCGACGGCGTTCTGCGGGGTCCAGGTGCGCGCCGGGTTGTACTTCGTCGTCACGAGGCGGTGGCGCGGGTCGAGCGGCGTCGCGACGGGCGCGCCGAGGTAGACGTCGCCGAGGCCGAGCACGAGGTACTCGGCGTCGAACACGGTGCGGTGGACGTCCTCGCGCGTGCCGAGCCCGTTGATCCGGCGGATGAACTCGATGTTGTCCGGGCACCACGGGGCGTCGTCGCGGACGCCGGCCGTGTAGCGGGCGATCGCCTCGCGGGTGGAGGGGTCGTCCCAGCTCAGCGGCAGGTAGACCGTGCGGGAGGGCACGACGAGGTCGGCCGTGGCCGGCAGCGCGGCCTCGACCTCCTGGGCCAGCGCGAGGAGGGCCGGCAGCGGCAGGACGTCGGGGTCGACGTGCACCTGCAGGGAGCGGATCCCCGGGGTGAGGTCGACGACGCCGGGCATCGCGAGGGCCGCGACCGCCTCGGCGAGGGCGTGCACGCGCATCCGCGACGCGAGGTCGAGGACCATGGCGCCGTACTCGACGAGCAGGTTGTCGTCGCCGCTGCGCCGGTAGGTCACCTCCGGGCGGGCGCCGTCGGGCGAGGCCGGGGTGCGGGCCAGGACGCCGCCGTCGGTGTGCGCGGCCCGGCTCGCCACCGGGGCGGCGAGGGGGTCGGTGCGCAGGGCCGCGGCCTGCGCCTCGTCGACCGGCACGAAGCGCGCGGTGTCGCCCGGGCGCAGCTGGCCGAGCTTCCACATCTGGCCCACCGCGACCGTGGCCGGGCAGGTGAAGCCGCCGAGGCTGGGGCCGTCGGGCCCGAGGAGGATGGGCAGGTCGCCGGTGTAGTCCACCGCCCCGACCGCGTACGGGGTGTCGTGGATGTTCGAGGGGTGCAGCCCCGCCTCCCCGCCGTCCGGGCGCGCCCAGGTCGGCTTGGGGCCGACCAGGCGCACGCCGGTGCGCGCGGAGTTGTGGTGCACCGCCCACGTCGCGGCGTAGAACTCGGCGACGTCCTCGGGGGTGAAGAACTCCGGCGCGGCGTGCGGGCCCTCCAGCGCGCCGATCCGCCACTCGCTGGGGAAGGACGGGCGCTGCGCGGGCGGCACGGCGGCCGCCGCGGGAGCGCCCTCCCGCGGGGTCCCGAGCTGGACGGCGTCCCCGGAGCGCAGCGGCGAGCCGGTGGTGCCGCCGATCCGGCCGAGGTCGAAGGTGGCCGCCGAGCCGAGCACCGCCGGCACGTCGAGGCCGCCGCGCGCGAGCAGGTAGGTGCGCATCCCCGCGGTCGCGGTGCCGATGTCGAGCACCCCGCCGGCGGGGACGGTCACCGGCTCCCACTGCGGCACGGGCACGCCGTCCAGGCTGACCGGGGCGGGGGCGCCGGTGACCATGACGACGGCCTCGGTGGCGAAGCGCAGCGCCGGGCCGCCCAGGGTGCACTCCAGGCCCGGCGCCCCCTCGGGGTTGCCCAGGGCGAGGTTCCCGCGGCGGAAGGACAGGTCGTCCATCGGGCCCGACGGCGGGATGCCGACGTGCCAGTAGCCGGTGCGCCCGGGCCAGTCCTGCACCGTGGTCAGGGTGCCGGCGCGCTGGACGACGAAGCGCGGCGTGGCGTCGACGACGTGGCCCAGGGTGGCGGTGGAGTGCTCCGCGGCGAGGACGGCCGGCTCGGTGGCCGCCGCCCGCAGGAGGCCGAGGTTGGTGGCGACGCCGCCGACCCGGGTGCCCGCCAGCGCGCGCGAGAGGTCGGCCCAGGCGGCGTCGCGGTGCTCGGCGTGCGTGATGACCTTCGCCAGCAGCGGGTCGTAGGAGGTGCTGACCTCCGCGCCGGGCTCGAGCCAGGTGTCGACGCGGACACCGGCCGGCTCGACGGGGAGCTCCAGCGCGGTGATGGTGCCGGCGCTGGGCAGGTGGTCGCGGTCGGCGTCCTCGGCGTAGACCCGCGCCTCGACGGCGTGCCCGCGCGCCACCAGCGGGGTCTGCACGACCGACGTGTCGCCCTGGGCCAGGCGCAGCATCCACGCGACGAGGTCGACGCCGTAGACGGCCTCGGTGACCGGGTGCTCGACCTGCAGGCGGGTGTTGACCTCGAGGAACGCGGCCTCCTCGCGCTCGGCGTCGTAGACGTACTCCACGGTGCCGGCCGAGCGGTAGTCGACCGAGGCGCACAGGCGCTGGGCGGCGTCGGCGATGCGGTCGCGGACGGCGTCCGGCAGGCCCGGCGCGGGCGCCTCCTCGCAGACCTTCTGGTGGCGCCGCTGGAGGGAGCAGTCGCGGTCGCCGAGGGTCACCACGGTGCCCAGGCCGTCGCCGAAGACCTGCACCTCCACGTGGCGCGGCGCGGGCACGGCCCGCTCGAGGAAGACGCCGGCGGAGCCGAAGCTCGCCCCGGCGAGGCGGCGGACGTCGTCCCACGCGGTGCGCAGCGCGGCCTCGGTGCGGCAGACGCGCATGCCGATCCCGCCGCCGCCCGCGGTGGCCTTGAGCATCACCGGGTAGCCGATCGCGGCGGCCTGCGCGGCCGCGTGCTCGACGTCCTCGAGCAGCCCCGTGCCGGCGAGCAGGGGGACGCCGGCCGCGGCGGCGGCCTCGCGGGCGGTGTGCTTGGCGCCGAAGAGCTCCAGGTGCTCCGGGCGCGGGCCGACGAAGGCCATCCCGGCGCCCTCGACGGCGCGGGCGAAGGCGGCGTCCTCGGACAGGAAGCCGTAGCCGGGGTGGACGGCGCCGGCGCCGGTGGCGGCGGCGGCCTCGAGGATGCGCTCGGGCACGAGGTAGCTCTCGCGCGCCGGGGCCGGGCCGATCCGCACGGCGGTGTCGGCCAGGCGCGTGTGCAGGGCCCCGGTGTCGGCGTCGGAGTGCACGGCGACCGTGCGCAGGCCCAGCGCCGCGGCGGTGCGGATGATCCGGACGGCGATCTCGCCGCGGTTGGCGACGAGGAGGGTGTCGAAGCCGCTCATGCCGGCGCCCCCTCGGTGATGACCATGCGCACCGGCGTCGGGTCGAAGCCGTTGCACGGGTTGTTGACCTGGGGGCAGTTGGAGACGAGCACCAGGACGTCGCGCTCGGCCCGCAGGGTGAGGGACTTCCCCGGCGCGGAGAGGCCGTCGACGATGCCGAGGGAGCCGTCGGGGTCGACCGGCACGTTCATGAACCAGTTGATGTTGGAGACCAGGTCGCGCTTGCCCAGGCCGTGCCGGGAGCCCTCGGCGAGGAAGTTCTCCACGCACGCGTGCTGGCCGGCCGTGTGGTGGCCGTAGCGCAGGGTGTTCGACTCCTGCGAGCACGCGCCGCCGAGGGTGTCGTGCTGGCCGACCTCGTCGGCGACCACCGTCATGAGCGGGCCGTGCTCGCAGTCGCGCAGCACGCTGCCGGTGGTCAGGAAGATCGTGCCCTGGGCCTGGAGGGTGTCCTGGGCGCTGTAGCGCAGGGTCGGGTCGGCGGCGTCGTAGAGGAGGAAGTCGACCGCCTGGTTGCCCGCGAGGTCGATCACCCGCAGCTCCTGGCCGGCGCGCACGAGCGCCGACCAGGGCGCGCGGGCGGGGACGACGACGTCGAGGACGACGGCTGGCTCGGTGGTGCTGGTGGTGGTCATGCGATCCCCTGGGCGGTGAGGTGCTCGGCGGTGTTCTCGAAGGCGCGGCGCCCCTCGGGGGCGGCGGTCCACAGGGGGTCGTCGGGGCGGGTCGGCTCACCCCGCCAGGCGAGGACCTCCAGCGGCGAGCAGGTGAACGCCTCGCGCGGGTCCAGCGGGTGGGCGGTGTTGGCCACGAGCACCAGCAGCGGCACCTCGGCGCGCAGGACGACGTGCGCGCCGGGGCCCGCCGAGCCGGTCGGGCGCGGGGCGCCGTCGGTGCCGACGGTGACGCCCTGGAAGAACGAGACGGTCGGGCCGACGTCCCGGCGGCCGAGCCCGTGCTTGGCGGCGGCGAGGACGAGCAGCTCGCGGCCGGCCGGGGAGGGGCCCTGGGCGCTGCCGTCGCCGTAGCGGGCCTCGTTGCGGGCGCGGGTCGTGGTGCCGAAGAGGGCGTCGTGGTGGCCGGAGGTGTCCTCGACCACCGTGGCCAGCACCCGGCCCTGGTCGGACAGCAGCAGCTGCCCCGCAGCGGTGTAGACCTGCCAGGCCACCTTCGCGGTGTCGGCGGGGTTGAGCCGCTCCCACGGCTCGTCGGCGCGCAGGAGGAGCACGTGCGCGCAGGCGTCGCCGGTGAGGTCGGTGAGGCGCACGTGCGTGCCGCGGGCGAGGCTGCGGTGGGCGTAGCCCCCACCGGCGACGACGGTCGCCCAGGTGAGGTCGCCCGCCGCGACGCCGTCCGGGGGAGCGGGCCACCGGCTCGCCGGGACGGTCGGCATCGCCTCGACGACGGTGCCCTCCTGGGCGCGGGCGTGCTGGCGCGCCCCCAGGGTGGTGGCGGTGGGCGAGGCGTTCATCGGACCTCCGGAGCGGGGTTCCTGTCGGCTGACAGGAAGACCGTCTCCGCCCGGTGTTCCGGGTCCGTTCCCGGTGGGTGACGAGCGCGTTACGCCCGGCGGGCCACCGCTCGGTTGATCTGCTCGACCACGCTCCGGGGGTCGCGGACCTCCACGACGATCCGGTCGTAGGGCTCGTCGGACAGCTGCACCACCACGGCGCGCTCGCCGCGGTAGACCTCCCACAGGGTCCGCTCGCCGTCCCGGTGGAACGTGCCCACGGCGGCGATCCCGGGCACGTGCAGCCCCGGTGACCGGCGGCCCTTGGGCTCGCGCCGCGCCCCCGGGTCCGCCGTGGCGCCGCGCACGTGCGCCAGGGGAGCGGTGACCTCCCTGCGCAGCGCCCAGAGCCTGCTCAGCCCTCGCAGCTCGACGGTGAGCCGGTCGTCGGTGGTGGTGATGCGCGCCATGGTCAGGTCCTTCCGGGGCGGGTGGGCTCGGGGGCGGCGGCGTGTCCGGCGCGGGTCAGCAGGCGCCTGCCGAGGAGGGTGGCCGGCCCGTCCGGGCCGAGGTCCGGGTAGCGGTCGGCCAGCAGCGCGACCGCGCGCCCGACGAGGCTCTGGACCTCGTCGTCGTGCGGCGCGAGCTCGAGCACGGCGACGAGGAGCAGGTCGAGCGCCGTGGAGGCGGTCGCCTGGTGGGCCTCCGGCGGAAGCCCCGGCAGCCCGTCGTCGACGTCCCGGCGCAGGGCGGACACGAAGAGGCCCCGCTTGCTGCCGAACGCCTGGTACAGGCTCCCTCGGTGCAGGCCGAGCGTGGTGACGAGGTCGTCGACGGAGGTCGACGCGTACCCCAGCCGCACGAAGAGCGCGGCGGCCGACGCCAGCACGACGCGCTCGTCGAACGTCCGCGGGCGACCCATGCGAGGACGCTAGCCGGTTGTGGAACGTCCAGTCAAGAACGAGCGGTCAACAACGTGCGGCCCCGGCTACGCGTACGCCTCGGCGTCCTCGGGGGCCAGCTCGCGCGCCAGCGCGCCGAGCACCCGGCAGGTCAGGCCCACCTCGCGGTGCAGGGCGGCCCGCGCCTCCCGCTCCGGCAGGACGCCGGCCGCGGCGTCGTCCTCCACGCCGGCGCACAGGCGGGCCAGCGGCGCTGCGCCGAGGTTGGACGCCGACCCCTTCAGCTTGTGGGCCGCGGCCTCGAGCGCGACGGAGTCCTCGGCCGCCGCGGCCTGCTCCACGGCCGCGACCGCGGCCGGGGCGCCGTCGACGAAGGAGGCGAGCAGCAGGGCGAACAGGTCGCGCTCGGCGGGGTCGTCCAGGTCGCCGAGCTCGGCGAGGCGCTCGCGCACCATCGCCTCCAGTGCAGCGGGGGCGGCCTCGAGCGCCGCGTCGACCGCGGCGGTGAGGTCGGCGACCGAGACCGGCTTGGTCAGGTAGGTGGCGCGCAGGGTGCGGCCCGCCTCGACGTCGGCGGGCAGGGCCCGGCCGCTCAGGAGGATCACCGGCAGGTCGGCGCAGACGAAGTCCTCGCGCAGGGCGGCCACGAGGCGGAGCCCGCTGCCCCCGGGCATGAACATGTCGGTCACGAGCACCTCGGGGGTGCCCGCGCGCTCCATGACGGCGTGCGCCTCGTCGACCGAGCCCGCCCCGCGCACGCGGTGGCCCGCCTGGCGCAGGCGCGACTCCAGCAGGAGGCGCGTGACGTCCTCGTCCTCCACCACCAGCACTCGCGCCACGGCTGCCTCCAGGTCGGCATCAGCGACGTCGGGGGCGAGGGTCGCTCCGACGGGCAGCCGCGCACGACCGCTGGTCATCTCCTCGGCGCCGGGGGCCGGCACCTGCGCACTCGGGCGAGGGGTCACCCGGGTGGCCCAGCGTCCAGGCCCGCGAACCACTCCGCGTACGGCGTCGTGCGCGCCAGGTGGCGCGTGAGGTCGGGGGCGCCGTCGGTCCACCAGACGGGGCCGCGCTCGCCGAGGGCGTGCTTGGCGGCGTCCACCCGCGCCCGCGCGGCCTCGCGCGCGGCGTCGTGGCCGGCCCGCATCGCGGCTCCCTTGGCCCGCCGGGCGGACATGAGCTCGGCGGTCAGCGCGGCGCGCTCGTCCGGGTCCAGGGCGGGGTCGGCGCAGCGCCACAGCCGGCCGCGCACCACGAGGTAGCGGCCGTCCGGCGTCACCAGGGGCACGGGTCGAGGCTATGACGCGCGTCCCGGCCCCGCCTGATCCGCACTTCTCCGGGGAAGTGCGGTCCCGGAGCCCGCCGCAGCCGCACTTCTCCGGAGAAGTGCGGTTCATGCACCCGATCGGGCGATTCGCCCCTGCGCGGACCCCCGACGTCCTAGCGTCTGCTGCACCGCCGCGACGCTGCGGGGGAGACCGAGGAGCGCCATGACCACCACTCCGGGCACCCGCCCCAGCGCCGGCACGGACGCCACCACGACCAGCCGCTGGCGCGTCGCCGTCTCGTGCGCGCTCGCCGTGGTGGCGCTGGTCCTGCTCCAGGTCGTGCTCTCGTCGAGCCCCGCCAGCGCTGCCGCCCCGGCGGTCGGGAGCTCCCCCGCCGCCGTGGCGGACGCCGGCGGCTCGCCCGCTCTGGGGGCCGCGACCCGCTGGTAGCGTCCCCGGCGATGGCCTCGCGACCCGGACGCCCCCGCGCGGGCGGACCCTCGACCAGCGGGCGGGGCACCGACGAGGACATCCTGGCCGCGGCCGCCGTCCTGTTCTGCGAGGTCGGCTACTCCTCCACGAGCACCTACGCCGTCGCCGAGCGCGCCGGGGTGCGGCAGGCCTCGCTCTACCACCACTTCGCGGGCAAGCACGAGATCCTGCGCGCGCTGCTGCTGAGCACGGTGCGGCCCTCCCTCGAGCTCGCGGAGCGGCTGTCCGCCTCCGCCGAGCCGGCGCCGGCGCGCCTGTGGGCGCTGTGCGCGGGCGACGTCCGCCTCCTCGGCGGCGGGCCGGCGAACCTCGGGGCGCTGTACCTCTTCCCCGAGGTCGACGACGAGCGCTTCGCCGACTTCCACGACCTGCACCGCGCCCTGCGCGACCGGTACGCCGAGCTCGTGGCCCAGTGCGGCACCGGTGAGGCCGGGGAGACGGGCCACCTCGTGCTCAGCCTCGTCGAGGGCGTCATCCTGCGCCGTCGTGAGGAGCCGGGCCTGGACGTCGACGCCCTGGCCGAGCGCATCGCCGACGGCGCGCTCGCCCTGGTCGGGCTGCCGCAGGGCGCCGTCGCGACCACGCGTGCGGTCGGCGCCGCCCTCCTGCGCGCCGCCGCCTCGTCGGCCGACGCCTGAGAGCGCGTCAACACAGCCGCAACACGGCGCAACACGCTGCTTGCGCGGCCGAGACACGGACGACACGCGACCCCGGCTCACTGGTGCCTGTCGCTCGACAGGAACCCCTCCCGGGGACCCGCGGCGGCCCGTGCCCCCGTGGAGGCAGCATGATCATCGCCGGTGTCGCGCTCAGCGTCCTGGTCGTCGTCGTCGTCGGCATCCTCGTCGCCCGCAAGGTCGACGGAGACAGCGCCAAGTACCTCGTCGCGGGCCGGTCCCTGGGGCTGCCGCTCGTCGCGGTGTCCCTCATGGCCGCCGCCGTGGACAGCAACGCCACGGTCGGCAACACCGACCTCAGCTCCGGCTTCGGCTTCTGGGCCGGCGCCTCCCTGGCGATCGGCCTGGCTATCTGCCTCCTGCTCACCGGCCTGTTCCTCGCGGCGCCGATGAACCGGATGGGGCTGTTCACCCTCGCCGACTTCTACCGCCTGCGCTACGGCCGGGGCGTGGAGGTCGCGGCGTCCGTGCTGATGATCTTCGCGTTCACGATCCTGCTGGCCGGCAACCTCGTGGCCGTGGGCTTCCTCGTCGAGGCCTTCACGCCGCTGCCGTACGCCGCGGGCGTCGTCCTCGCCGTGGCACTGGTCCTGCTCTACACGGTGTTCGGCGGCATCTTCTCCGACGCGTACACCGCTGCCATCCAGGTCGCGATCACCGTCGTGGCCACGATCGCGCTCGTCTCCTGGGTCGGCAGCACCTACGGCTGGCAGGTCGCCGACGGGCTCGGCCCGTTCGACACCGCGCAGCTGGCCGACACCGCCGCCGGCGCCCCGGTGAACTGGGCGACCCTGCTCTCCCTCGGCATCGGCGACATCGTGGCCATCGACTTCATGCAGCGGATCTTCGCCGCGAAGTCGCCCGAGGTCGCCCGCCGCTCCTGCCTGATCGGCGCCGCCGGCACGGCCGTGATCGGCGTCGCCTTCGCCATGGTGGCCCTGACCACCAGCGCGGCCCTGGGCCTCTCGGCCGAAGACGGGCCGGTGCTGTTCACCCTGCTCGCCGACCACGCCCCCGCCTGGCTCGCCGTGCTGGTCCTCTCCGGGGTCGTGGCCGCGTCGTTCTCCACCGGCTCCGGCGCGATCCTCGCCACCTCCGCGGTCGCCGTCCGCAACATCTTCGGCGTGCGCCGCATCGTCCTCACCGGGCACGACCCGCTCCTGCGCTGGACGCGGATCGCGATGGTCCCGGTGGTCGTGCTCGGCATCGTCATCGCGATCCGGGTGGCCCAGACCGGCATCCTGCTCACCCTCGCGTTCGACCTCATGCTCGCGGGGCTCGTCGTGCCGTTCCTGCTCGGCCTGTTCTGGAAGCGCGGCGGCACCTCGGCCGCCGTCGCGGCCATGGTCGCCGGGCTCGGCGTCCGGCTGGTGCTCTTCGTGCTCATGCCGACCATGTACGGCGTCCCGAACGACCTGCTCCACGTGCCCAACGACCTGCTGGACGCCAGCTTCGACGGCTGGCCGACGATGTACGGCGCGGCCGTCTCGCTCGTGGCCTACGTCGTCGTGGCGCTGCTCCGGCCCCGCCACGTCGACGCGCGGGTCACGCTGCCCTCCGCGCGCTCGGAGCTGTCCGGCGACCCGCTCGTGGTGGACCTGCGCGGGGAGCGCGAGCCCGTCGCCTGAGCGGGGCCCGACCGGCGCTGCGTCCTGGCCGCCCGCGGCCACCGCCTCTCCGTGTCAGGACCGGTGGTGGCCGCGGGCGCGGGCGGCCCGGCGCACCAGGTGGTCGCGCTCGGCCACGACCGTCGCCCGCCGGGCGGCCTCGGCGTACGCGTCAGCGGCAGCGGGCAGGTCGCCGTCGAGCTCGTGCAGGTGCCCGCGGACGGCGTGCCACCGGTGGCGGTCGCCGAGCACCTCGCGCAGCCGGTCGGTCTCGAGCAGCCCCGCGGCAGGGCCGCGGGCGTGGCCGACGGCGACCGCGCGGCCGAGCACGGCGGCGGGGTCCTGGCGCACCGGGTCGTCGGTGAGGGCGACGAGGTCGTCGTACCAGGCGAGGACCTGCGGCCAGTCGGTCTCCTCGGCGCTCGCCGCGTCGTCGTGCAGGGCGGCGATGGCGGCCTCGACCTGGTAGCGGCCGGGGCGCCCGAGGGCCAGCGCCACCTGCAGGACGCGCACCCCCTCGGCGATCTGGCGGGTGTCCCACCGGCTGCGGTCCTGCTGGTCCAGCGGGACGAGGCGGCCCTGCTCGTCCAGCCGCGCCGGGAGGCGGGCGTGGTCGAGGAGCATCAGCGCGAGCAGCCCGCGCGCCTCCGGCTCGTCGGTGGCCAGGGTGAGCTGGCGGGTGAGCCGGATCGCCTCGGCGGCCAGGTCCACCCGGCCCGCGTGGCCGGTCGCGTAGACGAGGTAGAGCACGCGCAGCACGACGGCGAGGTCGCCGGGCTGGTCCAGGCGGCGCCCCTTCAGGGCGCGCTTGGCCCGGCTGATCCGCTGCGCCATCGTCGCCTCGGGCACGAAGAACGCGTCGGCGACCTCCGCGGTGGTGAGGCCGCCGACCGCCCGCAGGGTCAGCGCCACCTGCGACGCAGGCGAGAGGTCGGGGGAGCAGCAGCAGAAGAGCAGGAAGAGGGTGTCGTCGCCCTCCTCGGTGGCGGCCGGCCGCGGCTCGTCGCGCGCCGCCTCCTCGCGGCGCGAGCGGGCGGCCTCGCTGCGGCGGGCGTCGACGAGGCGGCGGGTGGCGACCGTCGCCAGCCACGCGCGCGGATCGCGCGGCGGGTGCTCGGGCCACACCCGCAGCGCCTCCAGCAGCGCCTCCTGCAGCGCGTCCTCCGCGGCGTCGAAGTCCTCGCCGCGCCGGACCAGGCCCGCCAGCACCCGGGGGACGAGGGCGCGCAGCGCGCCCTCGTCCACCCGGCCCGTCGCCACGTCGGCCACGTCGGCCACGTCGGTCAGTCGCTGGAGGGCGCGTGGGACATGACCTCGCGGACGTCGATCCACTCGTGCAGCGGCCCTCCGCCCGGGCCGGGCTCGGAGGAGATGAGCGCCGCGACCTCGAAGGCGCGCTCGCGCGACTCGACGTCGACGAGGTACCAGCCCGCCACGAGGTCGCTGGTCTCGGGCAGCGGCCCGTCGGTGGTGACCGGCGCGGCGTCCGGGCCGCCGTAGCGCACCCACGTCTGCGCCGGCGTGAGCGCCTGCACGTCGACGAGCTCGCCGCTCTCCTCGAGGAGCTCGCCGACGTGCCGGAGGAAGGCGAAGTGCGCCTCCACGTCCTCGGGGGCCCACTGGTCCAGCGGGGGGAAGGGGCGGTGCTGCTCCGGGCCGCCGCTGTAGTGCTTGAGGAGCAGGTACTTCGGCATGGTGGTCTCCTGGCGTCGTGGGCCCCTCCTGCGGGGGCCTCCACCTGGTGAGCGGAGCCGGTCGCCCCTCCTCGACACGGCCCGCTCGCCCGGCTCCCCGATCGTGGCGCAGGAGGCCCCGCTCACGGCACCCCGTCGAGGGGGCGGGTCTCAGGCGGGGCCGACCATCCCCGCCACGATCTGCGCGGACAGGGCCACCAGCGGGATGCCCCCGCCGGGGTGGGCCGAGCCGCCGACGAGGAACAGCCCCGGCACGGGGGAGCGGTTGGCCGGGCGCAGGAACGCGGCGCGGGCGCCGTTGCTGGAGCTGCCGTAGATCGAGCCGCCCACGCTGCGGGTCGAGCGCTCCAGGTCCGCCGGCGTGAGCACCTCCCGCCAGCGCAGCCGGTCGCGGACGTCGACGCCCCGCTGCGCCATCACCTCCAGCATGCGGTCGGCGTACGAGGCCGCCAGGCCCGGGGCGTCCCAGTCGACGCCGGCGCGCGGGTCGCCGGGGGTGTGCCGCGGGGCGTTGACGAGGACGAACCAGGCCTCGCTGTCCTCGTCCGGGCGCAGCGCCGGGTCGTCGGGCGCGCTGACGTAGACGGTCGGGTCCTCCACCGGCCTCGGGGCCCCGGCGCACCGGCCGGTGCCGAAGACGGCGTCGAACTCGGCGTCGTAGTCGGCGGGGAACAGCACCGTGTGGTGGGCCAGGCCCGGGGTGCGCCCGCGCAGGGCCAGCAGCAGCACGAAGCCCGACAGGGACGGCGTCGCCGCGGCCAGGCGGGCGCGGGCGCGGGCCCCGGAGCGGCCCGGCAGGAGGTGGGCGTACAGCGCGGTGGCGTCGGCGTCGCTGACCACCACGTCGGCGTCCAGCACCTCGCCGCCGGCCAGGCGGACGCCGGCCACCCGGCGTCCGGCCAGCACCACCGAGGTGACCTCCGCCCCCGTGCGCAGCACCGCGCCGCGCTCGCGGGCGCGCTCGGCGACCGCCTCGACCAGGCGCCGCAGCCCGCCGCGCACGTACCAGGAGCCGTGGGCCTGCTCCAGGTGCGGCACCGCGGCCAGCGCGGCGGGCGCCCGGCGCGGGTCGGAGCCCGTGTAGGTGGCGTAGCGGTCGAGCAGGGTGAGCAGCCGCGGGTCGTCCAGGTGCTGCTGCCCGAGCTCGCGCAGCGAGGCCCAGGGCGCGATGGTCGCCAGCGCCGCCGGGCCGCCGCGGCGGGCGACCAGCGAGGCCAGCGTGCGCGCGCCGTGCAGCGGGGAGGTGAGGAACGGGCCGCGGGTGGCGTCCCAGATCCGCTCCGCGCGCTCGGCGAAGGCAGCCCACTGCGCCCCGGCGCCCGGCCCCAGCGCGTCGTCCAGCGCGGCGCGCAGGGCCAGCGGGTCGCGGTCCGGCACCGCCAGGGTGGTGCCGTCGGCGAAGCGGTAGGACGCCGCCGGGTCGACCGGGACGACGTCCACCGCGCTGGCCAGCGGGGCGCCGGTGGCGGCGAAGAGGTCCTCGTAGACCTGCGGCCAGGTGAGCAGGCTCGGGCCGGTGTCGAAGGAGAACCCGTCGCGGGAGAGCCAGCCGAGCTTGCCCCCCACGGAGTCCGCCTGCTCGCAGACGGTGACGGCGTGCCCGAGCGCCGCCAGCCGGGCCGCGGCCGCCAGCCCGCCCAGGCCCGCGCCGACGACGACGACCCGTGCCACGCGGGCCCGTCAGCCGGCGGCGAGGGTGCCGCCGACGGTGTACTGCTGCTGCCCGTCCGCGCTCACCACCGCCACCGAGACGACCTCGCGGCCGCCGCCGCGGGAGAAGGTGGCGCCCGTGGCACCGGCCGGGCCGGGCGACTCGGTGAACCCGGCCGGCAGCAGCCGGTCGCGGTAGAAGGCCAGGACGGCGTCCGCGGGCGTCGGGGTGGCGGCGGCCAGGCTCACCTGCAGCAGGTCGCCGGCGGGCACGGCGCTGGTCAGGCGGACCGTCGCGTCCGGCAGGGGCGGCAGCAGGTCGACCGGGTAGCCCTCGACGACCGCGCCGACGGCGGAGCCGGCCGGTGGTGAGGCCTCCGGGGCCGCGGGCGTCTCGGCGGGCGTCTCGGCGGGCGTCTCGGGCTCGGTGCCGGCGGAGGGCTCCGGCTCGCTCGACGCCTCTGCGGAGGGGGTCGCGGAGGCGGAGGGCGACGGCGAGCCCGCGTCGTCCGCCGAGCCGCCGGAGCACCCCGCCAGCAGGAGCAGGGCGGCGGTGGCGCTCGCGACGACGGCGGAGCGGGCGGAGGTGGCAGCGGGCACGACGGGTCCTCTCGTCGTCGGCGGCAGGACGGGCGCGGCCACAGTAGGTGAACCGCTGGAGCACCGGCAGCGGTCAGGGCAGCGGACGGCCGCGCCAGGCGAGGTCCCCGCGCCGCCGTCCGGTCCACGAGCGCGCCACGAGGCGGGCGAGGACGAGCACCGACACCGGGTGCGCCAGGGCGTCGGGCCACGCGCGCCCACCGGTGCGCCGGGCGGCCACCACCCGGCCGGCGACGCCCGCCAGGTAGCCGACCAGGCCGGTCCGCGAGCCCGCCAGGGCCGCTGCCGCGGGCAGCACCCACACCGCGACCAGGGCCGAGACCAGGGCCGCCGCGGCAGCGGGGGAGCCGGTCGCCGACCACAGCGACTTGGCGTAGCCCTCGCGCAGCTGCGGCCACGAGCGGTACATGCGGCAGGTGGCCAGCGCAGTGCCGTCCACCACGCCGCCCCGGCCGCCGGCCGCCTTCACCGCGCGGACGAGCGCGACGTCCTCGAGCACCTGCCCGCGCACGGCGGCGTACCCGCCGGCGCGGGCCAGCGCGGCGGCGTCCACCACGAGCAGCTGGCCGTTGCCCGCGGACAGCGACGGGCGCGCGGAGCGCTCGGCGAGCCGCAGCGGCAGGGTGGACAGCCACGACCACTGCAGCAGCGGCTGCACGAGCCGCTCGGCGGCGGTGACCGCGATCTGGCGCGGGTAGGGGCAGACCAGGTCGAGGCGCGCGGTGCGCAGCAGCTCCACCGCGGCGGCGACGGCGTGCGGGGCGAGGCGGACGTCGGCGTCCAGGAGCACGAGCACCGAGCCGCGCGCCCGGGCCACCAGCTGCGCGCAGGCGTGGGGCTTGCCCAGCCAGCCCGGCGGCAGGGGCGCGCCGTCCAGCACGCGCACCCGGGGGTCGGTGGCCGCCACCGCGCGCGCGAGCGCACCGGTGGCGTCGGTGGAGCCGTCGTCGAGGACGAGCACCTCCAGGCCCGGGACCCCGGTGCTGGCGAGCACCGCGCGCAGGCACTCCTGCACCTCCTCCGCCTCGTCGCGCACCGGGAGCAGCACGCTGACCCGCTCGGGAACGGGGCGCGGGGACGCCGGCGGGCGGCGCAGCAGCCGGGCGTTGACCGCCGCGTGCACCGCCAGGGCGAGCGCGGCGGCGCTGCCGGCGGTGGTGGCCGCGGAGGTGGCGACGGAGGTGGCGCGGCGCGCCAGGGCGGTCGCCCTCACCGCGACCCGACCAGCGCCGGACGGCGTCCGCGGACCTCGCGCAGCACGCCCAGCAGGTAGGGGCCCGCCACCAGGCCCATCGCCACCAGCCCCCACGCGGCCACGGCCGGGCGGCCGAAGAACGCCGCGTTCGCCAGCGCGGAGCCGAGCCAGGTCCACGCCAGGAGCAGCGCCGGGGCCCCGGCTCCCGACGACGCACCCGCCCCGGCCCCCTCGCGCGCCCGGCGCGGGACCGCGGCGTGCAGCAGCGCCTGGACCACCAGCGCCACGAGCAGCCAGCCGGCGTAGTTCGTCAGCGGCACCCCCGGGGAGCCGGGCAGCGCGGGGGCGGGGTGCTGCCAGGCCCAGTGCCCCGCCTCGACCATCTGGGGGTCGAGGAAGAGGTCCCACGAGGCCAGCAGCCACGCGGCGAGCGGGACGGCGACCCAGGGCGCCGCCGGCGACAGGCGCGCGGCCAGCGCGCGCCCGGCGAGCAGGCACGGCCAGGCCATCATCAGCCAGGCCAGCGGGACCACGACCGGCACGGCGAGCACCTGGGGGCCCAGGGTGCCCGCGTAGGCGTAGTCGCCGAACGGCGCGCCGGTGGCGACGCCGACCGCCTCGGCCACCATGCCCGTCCCGCCCGCGGCGAGGAGCAGGGCCAGGGCCGCGCGGGGCCCGTGGCTCGCGGCGGCGGACGACAGCGACGCCGCGGCGAAGAGCAGCACCGCCGCGACGGTGGCGGCGGTGAGGGCGGCGCCGTCCAGGAGCGGGTAGGCGACCTGCACGAGCACGGTCAGCACCGCCAGCAGCAGCGGAGCGCGCTGCGCCGCCGGGCTCACGGGTGCTGCCCGGCGTACGTGCCGCGGACGTCGAGCACGGCGAAGCGCGCGAACAGCTCCTCGGCGTACCAGCCCTCGGTGGCCGTGCGGGCCACCACGGCCGTGTGGGCGGCGCGGCGGTGGGCGAACTCGTTGAGCGCCGCTGCGCCGCTCCACAGGCTGAAGGTGCCCTGGAGCCCCACCGGGGCCTCCCCGATCCCCACCGCCAGGCGCAGGCCGGGCACCTGGTGCAGGTCTGCCGAGACCGGCGGCACCGCGCGCCAGAAGCCGGGGCCCTTCAGCGTCCTGATCCGCGCCCGGGTGATGCTCGCGACCGGGCCGTCCGCGGGCGTTCCGGCGCTGCGGGAGGGGCGCGGGTCGCCGAAGGGCTGGCGCCCGGACCAGCGGCCGCGGCTGGCCAGCGGGCGCAGGTCGACCCGCAGCCGCTCGTGCGCCAGGCGGTCCCAGGCGCGGGCGGTGGCGGAGGCCTCGAAGGCCTCGGCGTCGCCGGCGCGGTCCCAGGTGGCGAGCAGCGCCCAGTGGCGGGGGTCGGCGTCGCGGGGGGTGAAGCTGTGGCCGTCGCCGGTGCCCAGCAGCTTCCAGAACCGCGCCGGGCTGCGGCGCAGGCGCGGGCGGTCCAGCGCCATCCGGGCCAGCGCGCCCGGCACCGCTCGCCCGGGAACGCCCCACACGTGCACGGTGACGAGCTCCGGCGGGGGCGCGGCCTCGGTCACGGGGACGACGGTAGACGCACGGTCGGACGCCGTCGGTGGGCGCGGCGGGGCGGGTGCTGTGACAGTGGGGCGCATGACCGTCAAGCTGACCGTGATCTACGACAACCCCGCCGACCCCGAGGCCTTCGAGGCGCACTACGCCACGAAGCACGCCGAGCTCGGTGCGAAGCTGCCGTCGGTGCTGCGCGCCGAGACGGCGAAGGTCTTCCCCAAGGAGGACGGCTCGCCCACCCCGGCCTACCGGACGACGGACCTCTACTTCGCCGACTACGACACCGCCTGCGCCGCGCTGGCCAGCCCCGAGGGCGCTGCGGTGGTCGCCGACATCAAGGCGATCGGCGGCCCCGGCCTGAAGATGCTGCTCAGCGACGTCGAGACCGCCTGAGCAGGCCGCCCCTCCAGGGCCCGGACGCCGCGGCGTCCGGGCCCTGCTGCGTCCGCCCGGACTGTCGGACCCGACGGGCACAGTGCAGTGCGTCAGAGGAACGGGGTTGACGCCGGAGGTCCGGCGCGATCTACTCCTCGTCATCGAACACCTGTTCGATGACGGCGAGGCCGTGGTCCGTGGGGAGGGGAAGCCCCGCGGGCCGCGGCCCCCCGCCGGGGCGAGGTGCGGTCAGGAGGTCAGCATGGGACGTCGCTACGAGGACACCGTCGAGGTCCGCCAGCGCGCCGACGGCGCGCTCGACCCGACCGCCTTCCTGTGGCGCGAGCGCCTGTACGTCATCCGCGAGGTGCTCGGGCACTGGCACGAGTCCACCGCGTGGTGGGAGCAGGGCGCGGCGCGGGCGCTGCACGGCGAGGACGTGCCGTCCCCCCGGGGCGCGTCCACCGGTGCCGCTGCGGCCTCCGGCGCGCTCGTGGGCGACCAGGAGGTGTGGCGGGTGGCCGCCAGCGCCGGTCGGCTCGCCGGCACGGGCACCTTCGACCTGGGCCGTGCCGCTCCGGACGACGGCTGGCGCCTGCTGAGGGTGGTGGACTGACCGTGGCCGCTGCCCTCGCTGCTGCGCGTTCCGCGCGCCGTCCTGCGCGCTCCGCCGCGCACCCCCCGGTGCGACCGGTGCCGACGGCGCCGGTGCCCGTGGCCGCCGTCGACCTCGTGGGTCGCGCCTCCTCCGGGCTGCGCGAGGCCGGGTCCGCGCCCGACCCCGGTGAGCGCTACGTCCTGGCCCACCTCGCGGCCCTGCGCGCTGCGGCCGCCGTGCTGTCCACCGTGCCCCGCGGTGGGCGCCCGGCGCGCCGGCGCGGCCCGGTCAACGTCTGGGACGCCCTGACCGCCGCCGATCCC
>NZ_JBZYWI010000044.1:0-21624 GCF_058932755.1 Quadrisphaera sp. DVD1 | reverse complement strand
GGCCAGGAGCCGGTGCGCGCGGGCGAAGCGGCGCACGAGCAGCACGCGGGTGTCGCCGTCGGTGCTGCCCAGTCCCGCGCCGGCCCAGTCCTCCAGGCGGGTCACCGCCGAGGCCAGGACCAGGCGGTCCAGCGCCCCGCCCTCCGCCCCGCCCTCGGCGAGCCGGAGCGCCACGTCCTCCAGGCGGTCCAGCGCGTCCGTCCCCGTCGCCCTCGTCGTGCCCACGGCCCTCATCGCCCTCCACCGCACCGCCGGTCCCTCCGGCGGGCTGGTCCGAGCCTGCTCCGGCCCCACGGCCGCCACGAGTGGCAGAGGTGCCACGATCCGCACACTTCCTGCCAGGGGTGGCGCGGCGCCGTCGGTGCCCGGGCCTACGCTCGCGGCCGTGGTCACCGTCCACGGGCTCTGGTCGCGCCGCCAGGTGCTGTGCCTGTGGGCCGACGAGCCGGTGCCGGCGGCCGCGCGCGAGGTGCTGGCGCTGCGGGCTCCGGCGCTGGCCGCGGCGCTGGGGGCCACGGCCCGCGGCAGCCTGGAGCTCCTCCTGCCCACGGCCGACGGCGCGCCCCGGCACGGCGACCGCCCCGCAGCGGGGCCGCTCGTGCTCGCCCCGTGGCGCCTGCGCGTCGTCGCGCTCAACCCCGACCGCGCGGCGGCCGTGCTGGCCGAGGTCGCGGCCCTCGACCCGGCCGCGGCCGGTCCGCAGGAGCCGGTGCTCGCCGACGACCTGCGCTTCCTCGCCGAGGTCGCCGACGTCGTGCGGCGCCGGGTCGACGCCGCCCTGGTGGTCCCGGCCCTGGTCGAGGCGCACGGCGCCTGGTGGGGGCGCTGGGTGCCGCTGCCCGACGCCGCGTGGCGGGCGTGGCGCCAGGGCGCGGCGGCGGTCGTGCCGCCGGTCCTGCGCGCGGAGGTCCCCGCCGAGCGCACCGGCGCTGCGGGCCCGGCCGGGCGCGGGCGCCCCGCCGCAGCGGTGCTCGACGACCTCTGCGGCGAGCTCACCGACCTGCTCGTCGGCCGCCGGCTGCGCGCGGCGGGGCTCGTCGAGGAGCCCGAGCTGGGCAGCGCCGACGGGCCGGCGGAGGCCACCGGGCGGGACGCCGCCGAGGCCTGGGTGGCCTCGCTGCTCTCGGGGGAGGAGGTCTCCGGGGTGCCGGCCGCCGCCCTGGCCGACCTCGCCGCCCGCGCGCGCCGGTGGCGCGGCAGCGGGGTCAGCGCGCCGGTGGAGCTCGTGCTGAGGGTCACCGAGCCGCCGGACCGCGACGAGGAGGCCGACGAGGCGTTCACCGGGCCGGTCGCGCCCGGGGGCTGGACCGTGCAGGTGCGCCTGCGCTCCCTCGACGACCCGAGCCTCGTGCTCACCCCCGAGGAGGTGCGCGCGGGCGTCGGCGGCCTGGACTGGCCGCTGGAGGCCGACCCGTGGGCGTTCGCGCTCACCGAGCTCGCCCGGGCCGGCGCGGTCTACCCGCCGCTGCTCGACGAGGTCGGGGCCCAGCTTGGCCACGACGCCCCCGTGAGCGTCGAGGCGCTGCTCGACCTCGTCGGCCGCGGCGTGCCCCTGCTCGCCGGGGCCGGGGTCGCCGTCCAGCTGCCCGGGCGCTGGCTGCGCCCCGAGGTGGGCCTGCGGCTGCGGGCCCGGACCGAGGCGGTGCCGGGGGAGGGGACGGCGGTGCCCGGCACCGTCGGGGCCGCGGGCCGGGTGGGTGCCGACGAGCTCGTCGAGTACTCCTGGAAGGTCGCCCTCGGCTCCGAGGAGCTCACGCAGGCCGAGCTGGAGGCGCTCGTGGCGGCGAAGTCGCCCCTGGTGCGCCTGCGCGGGCGGTGGGTGGAGGTCGACGCCGACAAGGTCGCGCGCTCGCTGCGCTTCCTCCAGCGCGCCGGCACCGGGCGGGCCGGCCTCGGCGCCGTCCTGGGGCAGGCCGCCACCGCCAAGGACCTGCCCGCTCCGGTCACCGGCATCAGCGCCACCGGCTGGCTCGGCGACCTCCTGGCCGGGACCGGCGAGCAGGCGCTGCAGCCGGTGCCCGCGCCGGCGGGCCTCGCCGCGCAGCTGCGCCCGTACCAGGAGCGGGGCGTGGCCTGGCTGGCGTTCATGGCCCGCCTCGGCCTCGGCGTCGTCCTCGCCGACGACATGGGGCTGGGCAAGACGGTGCAGCTCCTGGCGCTGGAGCTGGCCGAGCACGAGGACGCCGCCGGGCGGGGCCAGCCGGTGGCGCCGACGCTGCTGGTCTGCCCGATGTCGGTCGTCGGCAACTGGCAGCGCGAGGCGGCCCGGTTCGCCCCCGGCCTGGGGGTGCACGTCCACCACGGCGCCGACCGCCTCCACGGCGAGGCGCTGGCGCGGGCGGTCGCGGACGCCGACCTCGTCCTGACCACCTACGCCCTGCTGGCCCGCGACGTCGACGACCTCACGCCGATCGCCTGGCGGCGGGTGGCCCTGGACGAGGCGCAGCACGTGAAGAACCCCGGCACCCGCGCGGCCCGGGCGGTGCGGCACGTCGCCGGAGCGCCGTGCCCGCCCGGCGGCACGCACCGCGTCGCGCTGACCGGCACCCCGGTGGAGAACCGGCTCGGCGAGCTGCACGCGCTGCTCGACTTCACCGCCCCCGGGCTGCTCGGCTCCGCCGCCGGGTTCCGCGAGCGGTTCGCCGTCCCGGTCGAGCGCCACCGCGACGCCGCGGCCGGGCAGCTGCTGTCCACGCTGATCCGCCCGTTCGTGCTGCGCCGGGTCAAGACCGACCCCAGCGTCATCTCCGACCTGCCCGAGAAGCTGGAGATGGTCGTGCGGGCCAACCTCACCGCCGAGCAGGCCTCGCTCTACCAGGCGGTGGTCGAGGACATGCTGGCCCAGGTCGACGCCGCGGACGGCGTCCAGCGCCGCGGCCTGGTGCTCGCCACGCTCACCCGCCTCAAGCAGGTGTGCAACCACCCGGCGCAGTACCTCGGCGACGGCTCGCCGCTGCTCCGCCGGGGCCAGCACCGCTCGGGCAAGCTGGCCCTCGTCGACGACGTCCTCGACGCCGTCGTGGCCGACGGCGAGCGGGCGCTGTGCTTCACCCAGTACCGGGAGCTCGGCGCGATGCTCGTCCCGCACCTGGCCGCCCGCTACGGCGGCGACGTGCCGTTCCTGCACGGCGGGGTGCCGCGGGCCGCGCGCGACGCCATGGTCGCGCGGTTCAGCGCCGAGGACGGCCCCCCGGTGATGCTCCTGTCGCTCAAGGCGGGTGGCACCGGGCTCAACCTCACCGCCGCCAACCACGTCGTGCACCTGGACCGGTGGTGGAACCCCGCCGTGGAGGCCCAGGCCACCGACCGCGCCTTCCGGATCGGCCAGCAGCGCCAGGTGCAGGTGCGCAAGCTCGTCTGCGTCGGCACGGTCGAGGAGCGCATCGACGCCCTCATGGCCTCCAAGCAGGAGCTGGCCGACCTCGTCGTCGGCACCGGCGAGGGCTGGCTGACCGAGCTGTCCACCGACGCCCTGCGCGAGCTGCTCGTGCTCGGCGCCGACGCGGTGGGCGACTGATGACCGCCGCCGGGAAGCCGCCGCCGGGCCGCACCCCGTGGGACGGCTCGTGGCCCCCGGGGGAGCGCATCCCCGGCAACGGCATCCTCGCGCGCTCGCGCCGCGGCGCCTTCGCCACGACGTGGTGGGGGCGGCGCTTCGTCGACGCCGTGGAGCAGGTCGCGGGGCCCGCCCGGGTGGCGCGCGGGCGCACCTACGCCCGCGCCGGTCAGGTGCTCAGCCTCGCCGTGACCGCCGGCCGGGTCACCGCCCAGGTGCAGGGCAGCCGGCCCGCCCCGTACGCCACCGAGCTGACCTTCGCCACGTGGGACGCCGAGACGCGCGGCGAGCTGGCCGACGCCGTCGCGGCCTCGCCGGCGACCCTCGCCGCGGTCCTGGCCGGGGTGATGCCCGAGGGCTTCGAGCAGCTCACCCTCGACGCCGGGCTGGCCCTGTTCCCCCAGTCGCTGGCCGACGCTCGCTTCGCCTGCACCTGCCCGGACTGGGGCGACCCGTGCAAGCACGCCGCCGCGGTGGTCTACCTGCTGGCCGAGTGGCTCGACACCGAGCCGTTCGGCGTCCTGACCCTGCGCGGGGTCGAGCGCGACGAGCTGCTCGCGGCCGTCGCGGCCCGCTCGCGAGCGCCCGAGGAGGCGGGCGGTGCTGCGGCGCCCGCGGACGCCCCGCTCGCCGACCACGTGCACGGGTACTTCACCCGCACCGGTGCGCTGCCGGTGCTGGAGACGGCCCCGGCGGGCGGCTCCTCAGGGGGCCGCACGGTGCTGGACGACCTCGACGCCGCCCTCCTGGGCCCCGGCGCGGCCGGCCTGCCCGACCGGCTGCGCGCCGCACTCGCAGCGCTGCACCGCGGTGGCGGCGAGGGCGGCCAGCTGTGAGGCGCGGGCGACCTCGGCGGGGGTGAAGGGGTCGCCGTCGCGGGTGAGCGCGAACGCCGCCGACCACGGCGACGGCAGGTGCAGGACGGCGTCCGAGCCCCCGCGCCAGCCCGGGTCGGGGGCGCCCAGCGCGTCGGTGACCACGTGCGCGCCCAGCAGCTCGGCCACCGCGGCCGGCAGCTGCCAGGGGGCGGCGCTGACCCGGGCGGCCAGGACGAGGGCGCGGGTGGGCTCGTCGGCCAGGGCCTGCGCCGGCGCGGGCGCGAGCGAGGCGTCGCGGCCCCCGCCGTCCTCGACGGCGTCGAGGAGCACCAGCGAGCTGACCCGCTCGGGCACCGCGAGGACCAGGTCGTCGCGCGCGCCGTCGGCCAGCGGGTGGACGTGCAGCGCCAGGATGTTGGCGTCCAGCTCGGCCAGCGCCCCGGTGAGCCGCTCGAGCGAGCCGGGCTGCTCGGGCACCGTCACCCGCAGCCGCCACAGCCGGGGCGCGCCGGCGTCGTGCGCCGCGGGGGCGTGCTCGTGCTGGACGTGCGGATCTGGCATGGGGAGACCATCCGCCCCGCAGGCTCCCGGAGGGTTACGAGGAAGTGACGCCTCCGCGTCGATCCATGTCGGGGCTACTTGACATCATGTCCGGTAGCCTTGACACTCCATGGTCATGGGGAGGACCTCGGCGAAGGGCCGGAGCAACGGCGTCCGCGCGGCACGCACGGCGCGGGGGCTGACCCAGGCCGACCTCGCAGCAGCGGTCGGCGTCACGCGGCAGACCGTCGTCGCGGTGGAGGCCGGGGACTACGCGCCCTCGGTCTACCTCGCGCTGGCGCTCGCCGGGCACCTCGGCAGCACGGTCGAGGCGCTGTTCGCACCGGACGCCCTGGCCGACCGGCCCGGGCGGGGGCACGACGTGGAGGTGGGGCTGTGAGCGAGCACGAGGACGCGGGCGCCGTGCGGCGCGGGGGCTGGTTCGTGACGGCGGCCGAGGCCGTCGGCGACCTCGACCACCCCTTCTACGCCGAGGAGCGACAGCGCGACGTGTGGAACGAGGCCTGCGCCGTGGGGCTCCAGGTGGTGCTGCTGCTGGGCCTGGCCGCCGCCACGGCAGCGGTGTGGATCGAGGGCGGGAGCGCCCTGCCGCACGCCGCGGTGCTGCTGGGCCTCCTGGGCGCGACCTCGGCCGTCACCCTGGCCTACGCGGGCCGGCTGGGGGTGCGCTTCCAGCCCGACGTCGAGGGCCTCCTGCGGCTGCGGCTGGTGCCCTACGGCGTCCTGCTCGTCCTCCTCCTCGTCGGGGCGCTGCGGGCCGCCCCCGAGGACGGCTTCGGCGCCGGGTTCGCCCGCGGCGCCGTCGCGGGCAGCGCGGGTGCCGTGGTCGTGCTCGCCGTCAGCGCCCTGCGGGCTCGGCGCGCGGCGCGCCGGGGCGTGGAGGGCTGATCGGCCGACCTCCGCGCCCGGCCCGGGGCTCGGGGCGGAGATCGATCCGGAGATCTGTTCCGGCTCACGCCGTCCGATACCGGATACTCGCCATCGTGACCACTCCGCTTCCCACCGTGGTCGTCGTGGACGACGCCGTCGAGGTCCGGGTCCTCGTGCGCACGCAGCTGCGCCTGTCGGGCTCGTTCCGGGTCGTCGGTGAGGGCGCCACCGGTGCCGCGGCGATCGAGCTGGCCGAGCAGCACCGGCCCGACCTCATGGTCCTCGACGTCTCGATGCCCGAGGTCGACGGCCTCGAGGCCCTCCCTCGCGTGCTGGCCGTCTCGCCGGACACGCGCGTCGTCCTCTTCTCCGGCTTCGACGAGCGGGGGCTGGCCGAGCGGGGCTGCGAGCTCGGGGCGGCGGCCTTCATCGAGAAGTCGACCTCCATCGAGACCCTGCCCGACGACCTGCTGGCGCTGATCGGCCCCGCGCGCCAGCCCGCCACCGCCTCGCCGGTCGCCCCGCAGTCGCCGGCGCTCCCGGTCGCCCCGCCCGCTGCCGCCGCGCCGCGCGTGCCGAGCGCGCGCGAGGCGGGCGAGGAGGTCCTCGGCGAGCACCTGGAGCGCTTCCGCGAGGTCTTCGAGGAGGCCGCGATCGGCATGGCCACCCTCACCCTGACCGGCGGGGTGGTGCGGGCGAACAAGGCCCTGGCCGCCCTGGTGGGGCGCCCGGTCGAGGAGATCGTCGGCGCCCCGTACACCCAGCTGGCCACCGCGCCCGCTCCCGCGCACGTGGCGGCGGCCATCTCCGACCTCGCGCTGGGCCGCACGGCGGTCGTCGCGGTCGAGCACGGGGTGTCGCTGCCCGGCGGCGAGCGCTGGGTCCAGGCGACGCTGGCCGCCGTCCGCGACAGCCGGGGTCGTCCCCTCTACCTCTTCGTGCAGGCGCAGGACGTCACCGCGCAGCGCAAGGCCGAGGAGGAGCTGCGCCAGAGCGAGGAGCGCTTCCGGCTCCTCGTCCACGCGGTGCAGGACTACGCGATCTTCATGCTCGACCCCCAGGGGTGCGTGGCCAGCTGGAACGCGGGGGCGCAGCGGATCAAGGGCTACACCCGCGAGGAGATCCTCGGCACGCACTTCCGCCGCTTCTACACCCCCGACCAGCAGCGCTCCCAGCACCCGGAGGAGGAGCTCGAGCTGGCCCTGCTCCACGGGCACTACGAGGAGGAGGGCTGGCGGGTCCGCAAGGACGGCAGCCGGTTCTGGGCGAACGTGGTGATCACCGCCGTCCACAACGGCGCCGGCGAGCACGTCGGCTTCGCCAAGGTCACCCGCGACATCACCGAGCGGCGGCTGATGCTCCAGCAGCAGGAGCGCGCGGCCACCGCGCTGGAGGCGGCGAACGCCGAGCTGGGCGTGATGAACGCGCGCCTCACCGCCGCGGCCGACGACCAGGCGCAGTTCCTCGCCGTCACCGCGCACGAGCTGCGCGGCCCGGTCAGCGTGCTCTCGGGGTCGGCCGACATGCTCGCCAAGCACCAGGCCGACCTCACCGAGGACGAGCGCGCGGACCTGCTCGGCTCCATGCTCGGCAGCGCCGCCCGGCTGCGGCGGCTGCTGGCCGACCTGCTCACCGCGTCCCGGCTCGGGGCCGGGGCGATGGCGATGCGGCCGGACGTCGTCCCGGTGACGGCGGTGCTGAGCGACGCCGTGGCGGCCGCCGGACCGGCCCACCCCGACGGCGTGGTCGTCGTGGACTGCCCGCCGGAGCTGGAGGTCGTCGCCGACCGCGACCGCCTCGCCCAGTCCCTCGACAACCTCATCACCAACGCGCTCGTCCACGGGGCCTCCCCGGTGGTCCTGTCGGCCTCGGCGGTCGACGGCGCCGTCCAGGTGCGGGTCACCGACGCCGGCAGCGGCGTCCCCGAGCCGATGCGCGGGCGCCTCTTCGAGCGGTTCGCCACGGGCGAGGACCGGCGGGGCACCGGCCTGGGCCTCTTCATCGTCCGCGAGCTGGCCCGGGCGCAGGGCGGTGACGCCTGGTACGACCAGGCCGGACCGGCCCCGGGGTTCGTGATCTCCCTGCCCGCACCGACGGGCCGGCCGTGAGCGCGCCGCTGCGCGTCGTCCTCGTCGACGACGCCCCCGAGGTCCGGCGGCTGCTGCGCACGGCGCTGCGCCTGCGCGGCGGCTTCGAGGTCGTCGGGGAGGCCGAGAACGGCACCCGGGCGGTCACCGTCATCGCCGACCTCAAGCCGGACATCGTCGTCCTCGACCTGGGCCTGCCCGACCTGGCCGGCCGGGAGGTCCTCGGCCGGATGCGGCTGCACTCCCCGCGCTCGAAGGTGGTCGTCTTCTCCGGCGGCGAGCCGCTGGAGCACGCCTGGATCGCCGAGCGCGCGGACGGCTTCGTCGTCAAGGACGCCGAGCTGGACTACCTCCTCGACCTCCTGGAGAAGGTCGGCGCCGACGCCCTGGACGCCGCGCTGCTCGAGCTGCCCCAGGATCCGGGCAGCCCTGGGCGGGCGCGGCGCTTCGTGCGCGAGACCCTCACCTCCTGGCGGCAGGCGAGCCTCGTCGACGACGCCCTCATCGTCGTCAGCGAGATGGTCACCAACGCCATCACCCACGCCGGCTCCTCCTGCCAGCTGCGCCTTTCGCTGCGCCCCGCCGTGGTCCGGGTCGAGGTGCTCGACGGCGGTGCGGGCACGCCCGACCTGCAGCCGCCCAGCGCCACCGAGGAGCACGGCCGGGGGCTGCACCTCATCGCCGGGCTGACGACGGCGTGGGGCATCGACGACGCCCTCGACGGCAAGCTCGTCTGGGCGGACCTGCCCCGCACCCCGTAGTGGCCGGGCCGCGGTGAGCGAGGCCTGGGAGGCGTCCGCGCCGGGCGTGCTCCGCCTGCCCTCGGGCCGCCTCGTGCGCGGCCGGGCGCTGCGCGCCCCGCTGCCGGCCGGCCCGGTCCCGGAGTTCGCCCTCCACCTGCTCGGACGCCGTCCGCCCCCGGTGGCCTGGCCGGCGCGCTGGGTGGACTGGCCGGACTGGCGCCTGCCCCGCGACCGCGGCGACGCGCTCGAGGCGCTGGCGCAGGCCTGGGAGCGCGCCGAGCACGAGCGCGTGGAGGTCGCCTGCGGCGGCGGGCGCGGGCGCACCGGCACCGCGCTGGCGTGCCTCGCGGTGCTCGACGGGGTGCCCCCGGCGCAGGCGGTGGCCTTCGTGCGCGAGGGGTGCTCCCGCCACGCGGTGGAGACCCCGTGGCAGCGCCGCTACGTGGAGCGCTTCCCCGGCCGCTAGGCCGGGGGGCCCGCCGGAGGCGGCTGCGCGCCCCGCTCGCCGCCGGTGTCGCCCACGGTGGCCGTGAAGACCTCCGCGAACAGCGCGTCGGTGCGCGCCTGCACGCGGGCGAGGTCGCGGCGGCGGTCCGCCCCGCGCCGCACCCCCACGAGCGCGAGGGCCGTGGACAGCGAGTCGGCCTGGCGGACCCACTCCGCAGCGCGCTCCGGGTCGGCCCCGCCGGCTCCGGCGCCCCCCGACCGGTCGCGGTCCCGGGCGCGCACGGCCTCCTCGCGCAGCGCGGCGATGGTGCGGCGCAGCCGCTCCTCGGGGGAGCGGCCCTCCCGCGCCTGCAGCAGCTGGTCGAGCAGCTCGCGGCCCTGGCGCACCGTCTCCGGGTGGGTGGCGAGCAGCGGCGCGAGGCCGCGGACCGCCCGCAGGGCACCGGGCCCCAGGGCGGAGGCCAGGGCGAGCAGCCGCGTCACGCGCATGCCCCACTGTCCCGCGCTCCGGCGGGCGCGGGCCAGTGGGGCGCGCCGTCGCGCTCAGGACGCCGGCGCCTCCGAGGGCCCCGAGGGCTCCGCCGGCGCCTCGCCGGTGATGATCGCCCGCAGCACCTCCACCGGCAGCTTCGGGCGCCGCTGGTCGTCGAGCAGCCCGTTGGCCTCCTGCAGGGTGTCGGTGAGCTGGGTGTAGCAGAAGCCGGCCAGCACCGGGGAGGCGCGGACGGCGTCCAGCAGGTCGCGCAGGCGCGCGGCGAAGTCCTCGGCGTCGCTCGCCGTGGAGTACCCCCACGTGCCGTCGGTCGAGGTGGCGCCCGGGGTGAACCGCACGCCGCCGAACTCGGTGAGCATCACCGGCTGCCCGCGGTCGGTGCCGCCGGGCACCCGGATCAGGCGCCCCGCCGGCCCGGGCACCGACAGCAGCGCCTCGACGGCCTCGGCGCTGCCGTACCGCTCGCGCAGCTCGGCCCCGCGCTCGGCGTAGTCGTGCACGGTCCACAGGTCGGAGTCGGTGTGCTCCCAGCCGTCGTTGGAGACCACCGGCCGGCTGGGGTCCAGGGCCCGGGTCAGCGCGGCCAGGCCCGTGGCGTACGCCTGCTGGGCGGGCTCGGTGGCGATGTGCTGCACGCCCCAGCTCTCGTTGAGCGGCACCCACGTGACGATGCTCGGGTGGCTGGCGTCGCGGTGGACGAGGTCCATCCACTCCGTCGTCAGCCGGCGCACGGCCTCGGGGGAGAAGGCGTAGGCGTTGGCGGTCTCGCCCCACACGAGCACCCCCATCCGGTCGCACCAGTGCAGGAAGCGGGGGTCCTCGGCCTTCTGGTGCACGCGCACCGAGTTGAAGCCCAGCTCGACGAGCAGCTCGACCTCCCGGCGCAGCGTCGCGGGGTCCGCGGCCAGGTGCGACTCCGGCCAGTAGTTCTGCGCCAGCACCGAGCGCAGGTACTGCGGGCGCCCGTTGAGCAGGAAGGCCCCGCCGCCGACCCCGGTCGAGCGCAGCCCGAGGTAGCTGGTGACGTCGTCGAGCACGACGCCGTCGCCGTCGAGCAGGCGCACCCGGGCGTCGACCAGGCGCGGGTGCTCGGGGGACCACAGCAGCTGCTGCTCGCCCTGGCCGTTGGCCAGCTCCGGCAGCACCAGGGTCAGGGCCGTCCGCTGCTCGGTGACCCGCACGCTCTGCTCGGCGAGCACCCGGCCCTCCAGCTCCAGGCGCACGCCGACCGCGACGGGCGCGGACGGCGCCGCGCTGAGCTCCACGCGCAGGTGCACCCGGGCCCTCGGCACGTCGGGGGTCCAGGTCAGGTGCTCGACCGCGAGCGGGGGCAGCACCTCGACCCAGACGGTCTGCCAGATGCCCGAGGTGCGGAAGTACCAGATGTCGTGGGGCTCGTCCTGCCAGTCCTGCTTGCCGCGGGGCTGGGTGACGTCGCGCGGGTCGTCCTCGGCCCGGACGACGAGCACGTGCTCGCCGGGGCCGCCCAGGTCCACGGCGTCGGTGAGGTCCACCGCCCACGGGGTCTGCCCGCCCTCGTGCTCGCCGACCAGCGCCCCGTCGAGCCACACCCGAGCGCGGTAGTCGACCGCGCCGAACCGCAGCACGAGCCGGTGGCCGCGCTCGCGCACGGCCTCGATCCCGGCGACGTCGTCGAGGCGCAGCGCCCGCCGGTACCACAGCACCGGGTGGGGGCCGGGGTCGCCGATGCCCGAGGCCGCCGACTCCGGCGGGAAGGGCACGGTGATGTCGCGGGAGAAGACCGAGCGGTCCGCGAGGTCGGTGGCCTGCCAGCGCGCGGCGGTGCCGGCGCGCTCGTCGTCGAAGGCGAACTGCCACGGGCCGCCGAGGTCGGTCCACTCCTCCCGCAGCAGCTGGGGGCGGGGGTGGTGGCCGTCCTGGGTGGTGGCGCGAGGGGGCACACGGGCTCCTGGGGTCGGGGTGGGCGGGGGAGTCGGGATCCGGTCAGGGGGACGAGCTGGCGCGCACGACCAGCTCCGAGCGGGCGACGACCCGGCGTCCGGGGACGGCGAGGCCGTCGACGCGCTCGGTGAGCATCTCCACGGCGCACGTGGCGATCTGGCGCAGGTCCGGGCGCACGGAGCTCAGCGACGGGGAGGTGTAGGGCGCGAAGGCGACGTCGTCCCAGCCGACGACGGCGACGTCCGCGGGCACCGCCCGCCCGGTCTGCTCCAGCGCGCGCAGCGCCCCGACGGCCAGCAGGTCGCTGGCGCACAGCAGGGCGTCGAGCTCGAGGCCGCGGGCGGCCGCCTCGAGCACGGCGCGACGGCCGGCGCCGAAGGAGAACTCCTCCACCGGCAGCCACAGGTCCGGAGCGGCGCTCAGGCCGGCCTGCGCCAGGGCGCGCGCCCACCCCGCCTGGCGCCAGGTGGACGTCGACAGCGGCCCGGGCGGCTGGGCGCCGAGGAAGCCGATCCGGCGGCGCCCGGCGGCGACCAGGTGGGCGGTGGCCGCGGCGGCCGCGGCGGCGTCGTCGATGCCGACGTGGTCCACCCCCGGCGGCCGCGCGCCCTCGCCCAGCAGCACCATCGGGACCTCGGCGTGGCGGGCCTGCAGCTCCTCGGAGCCCATCGCGACGGGGCTGAGCACGAGGCCGTCGACGAGCCCGGCCTCGCGGGAGTCGACCAGGGCGCGCTCGGCGTCCAGCGAGCGGTTCGTCTGCTCGATGAGCACGGTGAGGCCGGCGGCGGTCGCCGCGTCGACGACGTGGCGCGCGAGCTCGGCGAAGTAGGGCACGTCGATCTCGGGCACGGCCAGGGCGATCGTGCCGGTGCGCCCGCGGCGCAGCTGGCGGCCGACCGCGTGGGGGCGGTAGCCCAGCTCGCCGATGGCGGCCTCGACCCGGGCCCGGGTGTCCGCGCGCACGTGCGGGTGGGCGTTGACGACGTTGGAGACGGTCTTGATCGAGACGCCGGCGAGGGCGGCGACGTCCTGCAGGCGGGCTCGGGCCACGGCCGTCCCCCTCTCAGCTCGCCGGCGCGCTGACCGCACTGTGCCCGGTCGTTTCCAACGTTGCAAGTTCCTTCCCGGCGCGATAGGAAAGGCCCACCACCCCGTGGAGGAGTCGACGATGACCCGTGCACGACCGCCCGCGCCGATGCGCGGGCCCGCCGAAGGACCCCCCTCGCCCCGCGGCCCGCTGGCCGCCCTGGGCTCTTCCAGCCTCAGCCGCCGCAGCGTGCTGGCCGGTGGCCTGCTCGGCGGCCTGGCAGCGACGCTGTCCGGCTGCGGCAGTGTGGCCGGCGTCGCCGGAGGTGGCGCTGACGCGCAGACGCTGCGGTTCTGGAACCTGTTCTCCGGCGCCGACGGCGCGCGGCTGCAGACCATGATCGACGACGTCGAGGGGGAGGTGCCGGGCCTGCTGGTGGACTCCACCGTGCTCGCGTGGGGGGCGCCGTACTACACGAAGCTGGCGATGTCCTCGGCCGGCGGTCGCTCCCCGGACATGGCGATCCTCCACATCTCCCGCCTGGCGGGGTACGCCCCCGGCGGGCTGCTGGACCCCTGGGACACCGACCTGCTGGCCGAGTTCGGGGTCCGCGAGGAGGACTTCCCCGAGGCCGTCTGGCGGCGCGCCCAGTACGACGGCGAGCTGTTCGCCCTGCCGCTGGACACCCACCCGTTCATCGTCTTCTACGACGCCGACGTGGCCGAGCAGGCGGGCCTGCTCGACGCGGCCGGCGAGCTGAAGCCGATCACGTCGCCCGACGCGTTCCTGGAGGCGGGGCGCGCGCTGGCCGAGGTCACCGGCGGCACGGGCATCGCCTACGGCTACCAGGCCGACACCGGCCAGGCGTGGCGGCTGTTCTACGCGCTCTACTGCCAGGCGGTCGGCGAGATCGACCTGTCGGGCTCGACGGTGGAGGTCGACGTCGACGCCGCCGCGGAGGTGGTCGAGTTCGCGCACGCGATGCTCGACGGCACGATCGCCGACCCGAGCGCCAGCTACCAGTCGGCGCTGGCGGACTTCCAGGGCGGGCGCACCGGGATGATCCTCTCCGGGGAGTGGGAGCTGCCGGCCTTCCAGGACGCCATCCCCAACCTCGGTGCGGCCCCCTTCCCGACCCTGTTCGGCAAGCCGGCGAACTACGCGGACTCCCACACCTTCGTCCTGCCCCACCAGGACTCCCCGGACCCCGACCGCCGCCGCGAGACCCACCGGGCAGCGGCCGAGCTGCTCAAGCAGTCGCTCACCTGGGCCGGGGCGGGCCACATCCCCTCCTACACGCCGATCCTCGACGAGCCCGAGTACGCCGACCTGAAGCCGCAGTCCAGCTACGCCGCGGCCGGGGAGATCGTCGTCTTCGACCCCGCGGCGTGGTTCACCGGAGCCGGGTCGAACTTCCAGGACCAGTGCTCGCAGGCGCTGATCCGCGGGTTCAGCGGGAGCTCCAGCCCCCAGCAGTCGGTGGCGGAGATGGTGGAGCAGATGAACATGATGCTCGACCTCCCCGACCCCGAGGCATGACCACCATGAGGTTCGACGAGGAGTCTCCGCGATGACCACTGCAGCCCAGGTGCCGGCCACGGCCGGCACGCGACCGCGCGACCCGAGCGCGCCCCTCCGCGGCACCGGCCGCTCGGCGTCCGGCCGAGGCGACAACGCCGGGTTCTGGTTCACCCTGCCCTTCCTCGTGGTGTTCGCGGGCTTCCTGCTGTGGCCGGTGATCTACGGCCTGTGGCTGGCCTTCACCGACGCCAGCCTCACCGGCGCCGGGGGAGGCCTCGTCGGGTTCAGCAACTTCGGCGAGGCCCTGGGCGACCCGCTGGTGTGGCGGACCCTGCTCAACACCCTCTACTTCACCGTCGCCAGCACGATCCCCCTGGTGATCATCCCGCTGGTCATGGCGCTGCTGGTCCACATGGGCCTCCCGGGCCAGTGGCTGTGGCGGCTCGCCTTCTTCGCCCCCTACCTGCTGCCGGTCAGCGTGGTGTCCCTCACCTGGGTGTGGATCTTCCAGCCCCAGCTGGGCCTGCTGAACGACGCGCTGGGCGCCGTGGGCATCGGGGCGGTCCCGTGGCTGCAGCAGGACTCCACGGCGATGTGGGGCGTCGTCATCGCCACCGTGTGGTGGACGGCGGGCTTCAACTTCCTGCTCTACCTCGCGGGCCTGCAGGGCATCCCGGCGCACATCTACGAGGCCGCAGCGCTGGACGGCGCCGGCACGTGGCGCCTGCTGCGCTCGGTGACCCTGCCCATGCTCAGCCGCACCACCGGGCTGGTGATCGTGCTGCAGCTGCTGTCGTCGTTGAAGGTCTTCGACCAGATCTACCAGATGACCACCGGCGGGCCGAACAACTCCACCCGCTCGATCCTCCTGTACGTCTACGACCAGGGCTTCTCCGGCTACCGGCTGGGCTACGCCTCGGCCATCGCGAACATCTTCTTCCTCATCATCGTCATCCTGTCCATCGCGCAGCTCCGGCTGTTCAACCGCCGGGAGGCGTAGGCCATGACCACCACCACCTCCTCCCTGCCCGCCGCGGCCCGCGGCGGGCGGGCCGACCGCCTGGCCCGCTCGGACGCCCGCTCCCGCGGCGGCTCCACCGGGCCGCGGCTGCCCCGCGTCGTCGGGTTCGTGGCCCTGGCCGTGATGGCGCTCCTCTGGCTGATCCCGCTGCTCTGGGCCTTCGTCACCGCGCTCAAGAGCGAGGCGCAGGCAGCGGCCCTGCCGGTGAGCTGGCTGCCCGAGGGCGGCTTCACCCTCGAGTCGTTCCGCACGGTGCTGACGAGCTCGAACCTGCCGCTGTGGCTGCTCAACAGCGTCATCGTCGCCGTGGTCGTGACGGTCATCACCGTGCTCATCTCGGCGATGGCCGCGTACGGGTTCTCCCGCACGAAGTTCCGCGGCCGCAAGGTGCTCTTCGCCCTGACGATCGCGGCGATCATGGTGCCGCCGCAGATCCTCATCGTGCCGCTGTTCCGCGAGATGCTGGCGCTGAACCTCGTCGACACCTACTGGGGGATCATCCTCCCGCAGCTCGTGGCGCCCGTGATGGTCTTCGTCTTCAAGAACTTCTTCGACGCCATCCCCGTGGAGCTCGAGGAGGCCGCGCGCATGGACGGCGCCGGCCCGTTCCGGATCTTCTGGCAGATCGTCATGCCGCTGTCGCGCGCGGTGACCGCCGCCGTGTCGATCTTCGTGTTCATCGGCGCCTGGAACAACTTCCTGTGGCCGTTCATCGTCGTCAACGACCCGCTGCTCATGACCATGCCGGTCGGCCTGGTCACGGTGAAGAACGCCTTCGGCGTCACCTTCGCCGCCGACATGGCCGGAGCGACGATCGCGGCCCTGCCGCTGCTCATCGTGTTCCTGCTCTTCCAGCGGCAGATCATCAAGGGCGTGGCGACCACCGGCCTCGGCGGCCAGTGAGCAGCCCGGCTCAGGGCCTGGGCACCGGGTTGACCAGCGGGTCGCCGGTGCCCAGGCGCCGCACGTTCTCGGCGACGTCGCGCGCCCGGGCGAGGAACGTCTGGCGCGTCACCCCGGAGGAGTGGGGGGTGAGCAGGACGTTGTCCAGCTCGCCGAAGGGCAGCGTGCTGGGCGGGCCCTCCGCGCCGCTGCGCGGGTAGCGCCACCACACGTCCAGCACCGCGCCGCCGATGGCGCGGGCCACCAGGGCCTCGTGCAGCGCCCGCTCGTCGACCAGCGGCCCGCGCCCGACGTTGACCAGCACGGCGTCGGGGCGCATCCGCGCGAGCTGGGCCGCACCGACCATGCCGCGCGTGGCGGGGGTCAGCGGAGCGGAGAGCACCACGACGTCGGACTCGCCCAGCAGCCGGTCCAGCCCCTCGGCCGTGGTGGCGGCCCACGCGAGCCCGTGCGCGCCGGCGTCCACCCGGCCCGACCCGGTGACCGCCGCGCCGGTGGCGCCGAAGGCCCGGAAGAGGCGCCAGGTCGCCGTCCCGATGTGGCCGAAGCCGACCAGGCCGACGCGTGCGCCGGCCAGGGTCGAGGGCTGGGCCTGGGCGGGGTCGTAGGTCGAGGAGGCCCACCGGTTGTGCCGCAGCGCGGCGTCCAGGCGCAGGACGCCGCGGCGCAGGACGACCGTGGCGGCCACGACGTGCTCGGCCATCGACTCCTCGTGGTGGAAGGTGTTGGCCACCGGGACGCCGTCCGGCACCGCGTCGAACGCGATGCCGTCGACGCCGGCGCTCGGCGCCTGCAGCAGCCGCAGGTCGCCCGCGGCCTCGCGCAGCCCGGGCGTGTACCGGCTCGAGACCAGCACCTCGGCCCCCGCGAGGTCCGCGCGCACGGCGTCCTCGTCGAAGGTGCGGTGCCAGACCACCTTGGCGTCGGCCGGCAGGTCGGCCTCGAGCTCGGCGCGCACGGCGGGCAGGTTCTGGTCGACCACGACGATCTTCACGCGGGCAGGCTGCCACGGCGCCCTGGACGCCGGTGCCCCGGGAGGCCGACGATGGGGCGGTGGACGACGGCACCGACGCCTGGTTCGCCGCGGCAGGCCCCCGCGAGGACGACCTGCGGCGCCTCGACGCGCTCGTGGTGGCCGCGGCGCCCGTGCTGGCGACCGACCGCCAGCTCGTGCGGTCGGCTCCGGGAGCATGCTCGGGTACGGCCTCATGCCCTACCGGCCGCGGTCGGCGAAGGAGACGACGCTGTGGCCGCTGGTGGCGCTCGCGGCCCAGAAGCGGCACCTGTCGCTGTACGTCTGCGCGGTCCGCGCCGACGGTCGCTACCTCGCGGAGGCGCACGCCGAGCGGCTGGGGAAGGTCTCCTGCGGCCGCAGCTGCGTGCGCTTCACGAGCCTCGACCGCGTGGACGCCGCCGCCCTCGCCGACCTGGTGCGCGAGGCCGCCGACCTCACGGCGTCGGGCGGGAACGCGTGCTCGAGCGCCTGAGGGCCCTGTGCTCTTCCGCCGGCCGCGCGGGTGGAGCACTCTGAGACGGTGAGCGCGGTGCCGCGGTGGGCGGACCGGTCGCAGGCCGGCCGGGCGCTCGCGGCTGCCGTGACCCGCCGCTTCGCGCAGCACCCGCCTGCGGCGGACGTCGTCGTGCTGGCCCTGCCCCGCGGAGGGGTGCCGGTGGCCGCGCCCGTGGCCGACGCCCTCGGCGCGCCGCTGGACGTCGTGGTGGTGCGCAAGCTCGGGGTGCCCGAGCAGCCGGAACTGGCGATGGGTGCGGTCGCCGCGGTCGGCGGCGCGGTCGAGCTGGTGCGCCACGCCGTCGTGGCCGACCACGTGGCGCCGGAGGAGTTCGCGGCCGTGCGCGAGCGCGAGGTCGCCGTCCTGCGCGAGCGGGAGCAGCGCTGGCGCGCGGGGCGGGCGCCGCTGGCCGTGACCGGACGGGTGGTCGTGCTCGTCGACGACGGCCTCGCCACCGGCGCGACGATGCGGGCCGCGGTCGCCGCCGTGCGGGCGCAGGACCCGGCGTCGGTCGTGGTGGCCGTGCCGGTCGGCGCCCCCGAGGCGGTGCGGGCGGTGGGGTGCGTGGCCGACGACGTCGTCTGCCTGGCGGCGCCCGTGGTGCTCGGCGCGGTCGGGCAGGCCTACGTCGACTTCCGCCCGACGTCCGACGACGACGTGCGCGGGCTGCTCTCCCTCGTCCGGCGCTGACCCCCCCGCCCGCTGCTCGACGGGCGCGGGGCGTTCCTGTGCTCACCAGACGGGCACAGGAACGCCCCGCGCGCAGCGAGAACGGGCACGCAGCCGCCCACAGGGCCCTGGAGCCGCTGGCGGGGGTGTAGTGGGCGGCTCCTCGGGTACGGGACCACCTGGCGCCCGGCCCGGTGGCACCTCGTGCCCCGGCCGGAGCAGCGCCGCCCGACGGCAGAAGGAGCGCTCTCGCATGACTGCAGTCCCGAACATCACCCTCAACGACGGCCGCACGATCCCGCAGCTGGGCTTCGGCGTCTTCCAGATCCCGCCGGACGAGACCGCGCAGGCCGTGACCAGGGCGCTGGAGATCGGCTACCGCCACATCGACACCGCGGAGATGTACGGCAACGAGGCCGGCGTCGGCGAGGCCGTGCGGGCCTCCGGGCTCGACCGCGGCGACGTGTTCGTCACGAGCAAGCTCAACAACGGCTTCCACCGCCCCGAGGACGCGCGCAAGGCGTTCGACGGCACGCTCGCCGCCCTGGGCATGGACTACGTCGACCTCTTCCTCATCCACTGGCCGCTGCCGACGCTCTACGACGGGGACTTCGTCTCCACGTGGAAGACCCTCGAGGAGTTCAAGGCCGACGGCCGGGCGCGCTCGATCGGCGTCTCGAACTTCCAGGTCTCCCACCTCGAGCGCCTCGCCGCCGAGACCGACGTGGTGCCCGCGGTGAACCAGATCGAGGTGCACCCCTACACGACCAACGAGCTCGTGCGGGCCTACGGCTTCGAGCACAGCATCATCACCGAGGCCTGGTCGCCGATCGCCAAGGGCACCGTCCTCGGCGACCCGGTGGTCACGCAGATCGCCGAGAAGATCGGCAAGACGCCGGCCCAGGTCGTGCTGCGCTGGCACGTCGAGCGCGGCGACGTGGTCTTCCCGAAGTCGACGACGCCCTCCCGCATGGAGGAGAACTTCGCGATCTTCGACTTCGAGCTCTCCGACGAGGACGTGGACGCCATCGCGGCCCTGGACAAGGGCGAGGAGGGGCGCACCGGCCCCAACCCCGACACGTTCGACTACATCCCCGACTGACCTGCGGGCCTGCTAGCCGCGGCGCCGTCCCTCCTGGGGGCGGCGCCGCGCTGCGTCCGGGTGCCTCCGCGGCGGCCACCGATGAGTTCCGTCGACCCCGCCGGTCCACCTGGGCATGGACACCACGACCTCCCGCGACGGGACCACCATCGCCTACGACCGCACCGGCTCCGGGCCCCCGGTGGTCATCGTCGACGGCGCGCTGTGCTCGCGCGCCTTCGGGCCCGGCCGGGAGCTCGCCGAGCACCTCTCGGCGCGCTCCACAGTCCTCACCTACGACCGCCGCGGGCGCGGGGACAGCACCGGCACCGCGCCCTGGGCGGTCGAGCGCGAGATCGAGGACCTCGCCGCGGTGGTCGAGGCGGCCGGTGGGACGGCGTCCGTGGTCGGTGAGAGCTCCGGCGCCGCCCTCGCGCTCGAGGCGGCCAGGGCCGGCGTCCCGATCACCGGGCTCGCGCTGTACGAGGCGCCGTTCGTGGTCGACGCCGACGCGAACACCGTGCCGGAGGACTTCGCCGAGCGCCTGGAGGCCGCGGTCGCGGCGGGGCGGCGCGGGGACGCCGTCCGGATGTTCCTGCGCCAGGTGGGGACGCCGGGCCTCGCCGTCGCGATCATGCGCGTGCTGCCGGTGTGGCGGCGGCTGTGCGCGGTGGCCCACACGCTGCCCGCCGACATCCGCGTCCTGGGCGATCACGCCTCGGGCCGGCCCCTGCCCGCCGACCGGTGGGCGGGCGTCGCGGCGCCCGTCCTCGTCCTCTCCGGCAGCCGCAGCCCGGCGTCCATGCAACGCGCCAGCCAGGCGCTGGCGGCCGTCGTCCCGGGCGCGACGCACCGCACGCTCGAGGGGCAGACCCACCTCGTCAAGGCCGCCGTGCTCGCTCCGGCGCTGGAGGAGTTCCTCGCGGGCGCCGCCGCCGGCGCGCAGGCCTGACCGGAGCCGCTACAGGTAGGTGCCGGTCAGCGGCGCCGCGCGCCAGCGCCCCTCGGTGACCACCGCGCGGAGCCGCTCGGTGGTGAGGTCGCGGCCGTGGTTGAGGACGGCGCGGCGCACCACCTCGCGCAGGTCGGCGCCGGTCAGCCCGGCGGGCAGGGACGCCGCCACGGACGCGGCGTCCACGGCCACCTCGCCCGTCAGGGCGCCGAGGTAGCGCTCGAGGATCCGGGCGCACGCGGCCCGGTTGGGCGGGTCGAGGCGGATCACGGCGTCGAAGCGGGCCGAGCGGGTGGCCGCGGCGTCCAGCGCCCGCGGGTCGTTGGTCGAGGCGATCGTCAGCACGTCGGTGTAGACCTCGGTGCCGTCGAGCACGGCGAGGAAGTCCGCCAGCGCGGTGCCGCGGGCGCCCGCCTTGCGGTCGCCGAGGTAGAGGTCGACGTCCTCGAGGATGACCACGCAGGGCCCGAGGTCGACGGTCTCGCGGTAGACCTGGCGCAGCACCGAGGTGGCCGCGGCGGCGTCGACGATGATCACCGTGAAGGCGCCGGCGAGCTCGCGCGCCACGACCCGGCTCAGCGCGCTCTTGCCCACCCCGGGCGGGCCGGTCAGGAGGATCCCGCGGTTGGTGCCCAGGCCGAGCTCGCGCAGCAGCGGCGCCCGGGTGGTCAGGGCGGCGACGTTGGCGTCCACCTCGTCCCAGACCTCGGCGGGCAGCACGAGGTCCTCGCGCCCGCCCGGGCCGAGCGTGGTCGGCTCCAGCTTCAGCGGCAGGCGGGAGTCCGCGTGGAGCACCCGCCCGCGGAAGAAGCCCTTGTCCCGGCGGGCGGTGGCCAGCAGCTCGTCGGCCAGGGCGCGCGCGGCGGTGTGGTCGGCGGGCCGGGCGATGACGCGCAGGGACGCCGGCTCGGGCTCGAAGTCGTGCTCGACGAGCTGGACGACGACGTCGGCTCCCGCGGCAGTCCCCGCCGGGAAGAAGGCCGCTGCGGCGCTGGGCACGGACAGGTGCTCGCCGTCGAGGTCGATGCGCGTCCAGGTCGGGGCCGCGTCGTCCTCCACGGCGCCCAGACGGGCGTCGTGGGCGGCGACGAGGTCGGCCAGGGCCGCGCCGACCGAGATCGCCTGGGTGTTGGTGAGGTCGACGCGCTCGACCACCAGGGACGTGTGCGCCTGCCCGAGGCTCGCCTCGAGGAAGCCGGACGCGGTGGCCGACGTGGTCGCGGCGCCCCGCAGCAGCTCGCCGAGCAGCGCCAGGGTGCGCCGCACTGCGGGGGCCTCTCCGGCCAGGCGCGCGGCCAGGTCGGCGGTGGGGTCGGGGGTCGCGGTGTCGGAGCGGGCGGCGGGGTCAGCAGTCATCAGGGGACATCGTGCCCCCTCACGCCACGCGCGGGCCGACGTGCAGGTGCTGCCGCGGCGCCGGTGCGCGGGGAGCGGGACGGGC
>NZ_JBZYWI010000043.1:0-21725 GCF_058932755.1 Quadrisphaera sp. DVD1 | reverse complement strand
CCGGCCCTGGGCCTCGTGGCGGTCGGGGTGCTGGTGCTGGTGCGCGGCCGGCGCTGGGCCACCACGGCCCGGTTCGAGGCCCCGGCCGCCGCCGGCACCGCGAGCAGCACCGCGAGCAGCACCGCGAGCGGCGCAGCGGCCGGCACCCCCGGCGCCGCGCCCGCTGCGCGACCTCCCTCGGGACCGGCCTCGCGCGCCGCCCTGTGGGACGACCTCAGCCGCGGCGACGACCCGACGACCGGACCGGGCGGGCGCTGAGCCCGCCCGGCATGATGGGACCACGAGTCCCCGCGACACCCCGGCCGACCAGAGCCCGACCAGAGCCCGACCAGAGCCCGAGCAGGAGCGAGATGAGCCACCACGCACCGACCACCGACGAGGCCGTCGAGGCGCGCAAGAAGGAGGTCGAGGGGCACGTCGAGAGCCACGGCCACAGCGTCGCGGCCTGGACGGGCGTCGGGATCGTGCTCCTGGGCTCCCTCGTCGCCGCCATCGCGATGATCATCCCGGTCCCGTGGCTGGTCGTCGTCGGGATCGTCATCATGCCGATCGGCGGCCTGGTGGGCCTCTTCCTGGGCAAGCGGTCCAAGGGCTCGGCCGGCCACGCCAGCTCGGACCCGAGCGGCGAGCGCGGCCGCGACGGCTCCCGCTAGTCGCTGCCCCACCCGGGCGCGAGGAGGGCGCGGCACCCGAGCGGGTGCCGCGCCCTCCTCCCGTTCGCGCGTCGAGGGGCTCAGCCGGTGACGCCGGCGTTCTCCTCGAGGCACTGCTGGCTCTCGGACTGGCTCAGGCCGGGCTCGAAGCACTCCTCGTTGTCCTGGTAGAAGCCGACGCCGAGGGTCACGTAGAGCACCGCGAACGCGATCGAGGCCAGCAGCGCGAGCGCGGAGATGATCGTCCCGGCCAGCGCGACGCCGCGGTTGGTGGCCTGGCCGCGCCGGGCCCGGCCCATGCCGATGATCCCGAGCACGAGGCCGACGATGGCCAGGACGCCGGCGATGACGGTCCAGCAGAACAGCAGGGCGATGATGCCCAGGACGAGGGCGGTCACCCCGAGGCCGTTGCGCGGCTGCGGCGACTGGCCGTACCCGCTGCTCTGGTCGAACCCGCCGCCCTGGCCGTAGCCGCCCTGGCCCGGGCCGTAGCCGCCCTGCGCGGGGCCGCCGGTGTAGGGGGACTGCGGCGCGGAGCCGCCGGTGTAGGGGGACTGCGGCGCGGAGCCGTAGGACGGCGGCTGGGGGCTGCTCCCGGTGTGCGGCTGGTCGCCCGGTCCGGAGGCGTAGGGGTCCTGGGGGGTGCTCACGGCTGCTCCTCGGTGTCGTGCCTGCGGTGGCGATCTCTGCCGCTGCCACGCTACCGACCGCGGCGCACCAGCACCCCCCTGCCGCCGACTACGATCGTCCAGGCGGGGGGCCACCGGGTCCCTGGAGCGAGGAGCTGCTGCGTGACCGTCCTGGACGACATCCTCGTCGGCGTGCGCGCCGACCTCGCCGAGCGCCAGGCCCGCACGGGGCTGGACGAGGTGAAGGAGGCCGCCCGCCGGGCGCCCTCCGCCCGCGGGGCCCTGGAGGCGCTGCGCCCGGCCGGCGACGACCGCGGCCAGGTGACGGTGATCGCGGAGGTCAAGCGCTCGAGCCCGAGCCGCGGTGACCTGGCCCCGATCACCGACCCGGCCGCCCTCGCCCGCGAGTACGAGGCGGGCGGCGCGAGCGTGATCAGCGTGCTCACCGAGCAGCGCCGCTTCGGCGGCACCCTCGACGACCTGCGCGCGGTGCGCGCCGCGGTCGACGTCCCGGTGCTGCGCAAGGACTTCGTGGTCTCCGCCTACCAGGTCTGGGAGGCCCGCGCCGCGGGCGCCGACCTGGTGCTGCTCATCGTGGCGGCCCTGGAGCAGGAGGCGCTGGTCTCCCTCGTCGAGCGCGTGCACTCCCTCGGCATGACGGCCCTGGTCGAGGCGCACGACGTCGAGGAGGTCGAGCGGGCGGTCGCCGCCGGCGCCCAGGTGATCGGGGTCAACGCCCGCGACCTCAAGACCCTGGAGGTGCACCGCGACGTCTTCGCCCGGTGCGCCCCGCACATCCCCGACGCCGTGGTGCGGGTGGCGGAGTCCGGCGTCCGCGACGCCCGCGACGTCGTCGAGCACGCCCGCGCCGGGGCGGACGCCGTCCTCGTGGGCGAGGCGCTCGTCACCGGGCGCGACCCGCGCACCGCGGTCGCCGACCTCGTCGCCGCCGGCACCCACCCCTCGCTGCGCGCCCTCTCCCGCGGGGGGCGGTCGTGACCGCTGCCGCGGGCCACCGCCGCGGCGACGTGCTCGGCGAGCTCGTCGGCGAGCGCGGCCCGTACTTCGGAGACTTCGGCGGGCGCTTCGTGCCCGAGGCCCTCGTGGCCGCGCTCGAGGAGCTCGAGGCGGCCTACGCGTCGGCGATGGCCGACCCGGCCTTCCTCGCCGAGCTGGAGGAGCTGCAGCGCAGCTACACCGGCCGCCCGAGCATCCTCACCGAGGTGCGGCGCTTCGCCGAGCACGCCGGGGGAGCGCGGGTGCTGCTCAAGCGCGAGGACCTCAACCACACCGGCTCGCACAAGATCAACAACGTGCTCGGCCAGGCGCTGCTCACGAGGCGCATGGGCAAGACCCGGGTGATCGCCGAGACCGGCGCGGGCCAGCACGGCGTCGCCACGGCCACCGCCGCGGCGCTGTTCGGCCTCGAGTGCGTGGTCTACATGGGCGAGGAGGACACCCGGCGCCAGGCCCTCAACGTCGCCCGGATGCGCCTGCTCGGCGCCGAGGTCGTGCCGGTCACCGCCGGCTCGCGCACCCTCAAGGACGCCCTCAACGAGGCGCTGCGCGACTGGGTCGCCAACGTCGACGAGACCCACTACATCCTCGGCACCGTGGCCGGTCCGCACCCGTTCCCGGTCATGGTCCGCGACTTCCACCGGGTGATCGGCGTCGAGGCGCGCCAGCAGGTGCTCGACCTCGTCGGCCGGCTGCCCGACGTGGTCTGCGCCTGCGTGGGGGGCGGCTCCAACGCGATCGGCATCTTCCACGCCTTCCTCGAGGACGCCGACGTGGCGCTGCTCGGCCTCGAGGCCGCCGGCGACGGCGTGGAGACCGGGCGGCACGCCGCGGCCATCACCGGCGGCGCCCCCGGCGTCCTGCACGGCTCGCGCTCCTTCGTGCTCCAGGACGAGGACGGCCAGACCGTCGAGAGCCACTCCATCTCCGCCGGGCTGGACTACCCCGGCGTGGGTCCTGAGCACGCCTTCCTGGCCGCCACCGGACGCGCGCGCTACGAGCCGGTCGGCGACGCCGAGGCGATGGAGGCGTTCAAGCTGCTCTGCCGCACCGAGGGGATCATCCCGGCGATCGAGAGCGCCCACGCCCTGGCCGGCGCGCTGCGCGAGGGCCGGCGCCTCGGCCCGGACGGCGTGGTGCTCGTCAACCTCTCCGGGCGCGGCGACAAGGACGTCGACACCGCCGCGCAGTGGTTCGACCTCGTCAGCGACGCCGAGCTCGTGGAGTCCGAGAAGGCGCGCGTCGCCGGTCCGGCCTCCGAGACCGAGGGGAGCGGCTGGTGAGCGGCACCCCCACCCCGGCGAGCACGGCCACCACCTCCAGCGCCGGCGTGCTGGACGCCGTGCGCGCCCAGGGCCGCGCGGCGCTGGTCGGCTACCTGCCCGCCGGGTACCCCACGCTGGCCGGGGCGGTCGACGCCGTCTGCGCGATGGTCGACGGCGGCGTGGACGTCGTCGAGCTGGGCCTGCCCTACAGCGACCCGGTGATGGACGGGCCGGTCATCCAGGCCGCCGCCGACGAGGCGCTGCGCGGGGGTGTGCGCACCCGCGACGTGCTGCGGACCGTCGAGGACGCCGCCGCCACCGGCGCGGCCGTGCTCGTCATGAGCTACTGGGCGCCGGTGCTGCGCTACGGCGTCGACGCCTTCGCCCGCGACCTCGCCTCCGCCGGCGGCGCGGGCCTCATCACCCCCGACCTCGTGCCGGACGAGGCGGGGGAGTGGATCGCCGCGAGCGACGCGCACGGCCTCGAGCGGGTCTTCCTCGTCGCGCCGTCCTCCACCCCCGCCCGCCTGGCCTCCACCGCGCAGGCCTGCCGGGGCTGGGTCTACGCCGCCTCCACGATGGGCGTCACGGGGGTGCGGGCGCAGGTCGGTGCGGGCGCGCAGGCGCTCGTGGCCCGCACCCGCGAGGCCGGCGCCGAGCGGGTGTGCGTGGGCCTGGGCGTCTCCACCCCGGAGCAGGCCGCGCAGGTCGCCGCCTACGCCGACGGCGTCATCGTCGGCTCGGCCCTCGTGCGCGCCCTCGGCGACGGCGGCCCGGCCGCGGTCGGCCGCCTGGCGGGCGAGCTCGCCGCCGGGGTGGCCTCCGGGCGCGCGGGGGGTGCCGGAGCGTGAGCGTCCTCACGAGCGTCGTCACGGCCATCCCCAGCCCCTCGCAGGGCGTCTGGCACCTCGGGCCGGTGCCGCTGCGCGCCTACGCCCTGTGCATCCTCGCCGGCATCGCCGTCGCCGTGTGGCTGACCGACCGGCGCTGGCGGGCCCGCGGCGGCCTGCCCGGCCAGGTCGCCGACGTGGCCCTGTGGGCGGTGCCGTTCGGCATCGTCGGCGGCCGGCTCTACCACGTGGTCTCCTCCCCGGACGCCTACTTCGGCCCCGGCGGCGACCCGGTCCTCGCGCTGTACATCTGGCGCGGCGGGCTCGGCATCTGGGGCGCCGTCGCCCTGGGCGCCGTCGGGGCGTGGCTGGGCTGCCGCCGCTCGGGGATGAGCTTCCCCGCCTTCGCCGACGCCCTGGCGCCGGGGCTGCTGCTGGCCCAGGCCGTCGGGCGGCTGGGCAACTGGTTCAACCAGGAGCTCTTCGGCTCGCCCACCGACCTGCCGTGGGCGCTGGCCATCGACGCCGCGCACCGCCCGGCCGGGTTCGCCGACGCGGCCACCTACCACCCGACGTTCCTCTACGAGCTGCTGTGGAACGTCGGCTGCGCGCTCGTCCTCCTCTGGGCCGACCGGCGCTGGCGCCTGGGCCACGGCCAGGTGTTCTGGGCCTACGTCGTCCTGTACACGCTCGGGCGCGGGTGGATCGAGGCGCTGCGGATCGACCCGGCCGAGCACGTGCTGGGGCTGCGCCTCAACGTCTGGACCTCGATCCTCGTCGGCCTGCTCGGCGTGGTCGGGTTCGTCGTCAGCCGTCGGCGGCACCGCGAGCGCGAGGCCGAGGTGCTCGTCGTGGCCGGCGCCGCGGGGGCGTCAGCCGAGGCCGACGCGGGCCAGCCACTCCGCGGGGAGCAGGCCGGGGGCGAGCAGCACGAGCAGGAAGCGGGTGCTGCGGCCCGCGAAGCCCACCCCGGCGAAGACCCACCAGCGCATGCGCAGGGTGCCGGCGAGCACGCTGACCACCGCGAAGGGCGGTAGCCCCGTCAGGGCGCTGACCCCGGTCAGCGCCGCCGGGCCCCAGGTGTGCCGCTCGGCCCACTCGCGCACCCGCGCGGTCCAGGTGGCCCACCGGCCGGTGGCCGTGCCCTCGCGCCGCCACCGGCGCCAGCGCTCCGGGTCGAGGGCGTCGCGGCCCAGCAGGTAGAAGAGCATCTTGCCGACCATCTGGCCCAGGCCCGCGACGAGGGCCAGGACCAGCGGGGGCACGGGGCTGACGAGGGCGACCGCCACCAGCGCCACCTCGGCGTTGACGACGGGCACCAGCGCCGACAGCAGGCACACCCCGAAGGTGGCCAGGACGCTCTGCACCCCGCCACTCCACCACAGCCGCCCTCGTCGGCGGCGCCGGCGTGCCAGACTCTCGCGGCCGGAGGCTCCGGCGGAAGGGCAGGTGCACCGGTGCTCCAGTGGCGCTCCCCGGCCCCGGCGTGCGGCCACCACGGCTGCTGGCACGGCTGGGCCGAGCCGTGGGCCACGGCGCCCAACCTCGTCACGGCCGCCCGCACGCTGCTGTGCGTGGCCCTGGCCGTGGCCGGCGCCCTGGCGCACAGCCCCGCGCTGCTCGTGGCCGGCCTGCTCAGCTACTGGGTCGGCGACGTGGCCGACGGCGCGCTGGCCCGGCGCCTGGGCCAGGAGACCCGGCAGGGCGCGGCGCTCGACGTCGTCACCGACCGCGTCTGCTCGCTGGCGTTCTGGGTGCCGTGGGCGGTGCTGCACCCCGCGGTGCAGGGCCCGGTGGCCCTGTACGTCGTCGAGTTCGCCGTCGTGGACGGCGTCCTGTCGCTGCTCTGGCTGGCCTGGCCGCTGCTGTCGTGCAACTACGTCGACCGCGTCCACCCGCTGGTCCACCGGCTCAACTGGTGGCCGCCGGCCAAGGTGGTCAACACGGCCGGGGTCGTCGTCCTCGTCGTCCTGTGGCCCCAGCCGGCGCTGGCGGTGGCGTTCCTCGTCGTCATGCTGGCCGTGAAGGCCGCCAGCCTGGTGCTCCTCGTGCGGGCCCTGCCGGCGCCGGGGCCCGGCTGCGCCGCGGTCGCGCCGGGCTGGGTGGCCCCGCCCGTCTCCGTCCCATGATGCGGGAACTGGCGTCCAGCATCTGAGACGCCCGTGCGGCTGGCGCGTCCCGGCGCGCCCCCTCTGCGGTGCTAGGCTTCGTGCAACGAGCCGGGCCGCCGTCGTCCCGCGCCGGAGGTCCCAGCCCCCGATCGACGCTCCACCCCTCCGCCACGCCGACCGCCACGTCGACCACCCGGCACCGCCCGCTCGCGCGGTGCGTGCCTTGAGGACGGTGCCCATGGTCCAGCCGACCGCCCCCGCTCTGCAGCGCTTCTCCACCACCCCCGCTGCCCAGGGCCTGTACGACGCCTCGCGCGAGCACGACGCCTGCGGCGTCGCCTTCGTCGCGACCATGCGCGGCACCGCCGGGCGCGACATCGTCGACCACGCCCTGACCGCCCTGCGCAACCTCGACCACCGCGGCGCGGTGGGCGCGGAGGTCGACACCGGTGACGGCGCCGGCATCCTCCTGCAGGTCCCCGACGCGTTCCTGCGCGCCGTGTGGGCCGAGCAGTCGGGCACCGGCGCCGAGCTGCCCGAGGCCGGCGCCTACGCGGTGGGCCTGGGCTTCCTGCCCGACGACGACGCCGCCGAGGACGCCGCCCGCGAGCGGATCGCCGCGATCGCCGCCGAGGAGGGCCTCGCCGTCCTCGGCTGGCGCGACGTCCCGGTCGCCGCCGACCTCGTGGGCAGCTCCGCCCGCGCCTGCATGCCCCGCTTCCGCCACCTCGTCGTGGCCGGCGCCGGCGAGCGGGCCGGCGTCAGCGGCCTCGAGCTCGACCGCCTCGCGTTCGTCCTGCGCAAGCGGGTCGAGCGGGAGGTGGAGGTCTACTTCGCCTCGCTGTCCGCGCGGACCCTGGTCTACAAGGGCATGCTCACCACCGGTCAGCTCGAGCCGTTCTTCGCCGACCTGTCCGACCGGCGGATGGCCACCCAGCTCGCGGTCGTGCACTCGCGCTTCTCGACCAACACCTTCCCGTCCTGGCCGCTGGCGCACCCGTTCCGCTACATCGCGCACAACGGCGAGATCAACACCGTCCGCGGCAACCGGAACTGGATGCGGGCCCGCGAGTCGCAGCTGGCCACCGACCTCATCCCGGGCGACCTCGACCGGCTGTTCCCCATCTGCACCCCCGGCGCCAGCGACTCGGCGTCCTTCGACGAGGTGCTCGAGCTGCTGCACCTGACCGGGCGCACGCTGCCCCACGCGGTGCTGATGATGATCCCCGAGGCGTGGGAGAACCACACCGAGATGGACCCGGCCCGCCGGGCCTTCTACGAGTTCCACGCCAGCTTCATGGAGCCCTGGGACGGGCCCGCCTGCGTGACCTTCAGCGACGGCCGCCAGGTCGGCGCCGTGCTGGACCGCAACGGGCTGCGCCCCTCCCGCTACTGGGTCACCGACGACGGCCTCGTCGTCCTCGCCAGCGAGGTCGGCGTCCTCGACATCGAGCCCTCGCGCGTGGTGCGCAAGGGCCGGCTGCAGCCCGGCCGGATGTTCCTCGTCGACACCGGCAGCGAGGGCCGGCCCGGGCGGATCGTCGGCGACGACGAGGTCAAGGGCGCCCTGGCCGCCGAGCACCCGTACCAGGAGTGGCTGCACGCAGGACTGGTCCGCCTCGAGGACCTGCCCGAGCGCGAGCACGTCCTGCACACCCACTCCTCGGTCACCCGGCGCCAGCAGGCGTTCGGCTACACCGAGGAGGAGATGCGGGTGCTGCTCGCGCCGATGGCGCGCGCCGGGGCCGAGCCGGTCGGCTCGATGGGCACCGACACCCCGATCGCGGTGCTCTCGCAGCGCCCGCGCCTGCTCTTCGACTACTTCACCCAGCTCTTCGCCCAGGTGACGAACCCGCCGCTGGACGCCATCCGCGAGGAGGTCGTCACCAGCCTGGCCGTGGAGATGGGCCCGGAGTCCAACATCCTCTCGGCCACCCCCGCGCACTGCCGCCAGCTGCGGCTGCCCTTCCCGGTGATCGACAACGACGAGCTCGCGAAGATCACGCACATCAACCGCGACGGGAACCTGCCCGGCTTCGCGACCGTCTCGGTCAAGGGCCTGTACCGGGTCGCCGGCGGCGGGGAGGAGCTCGACCGCCGCCTGCGCGAGATCTGCGCGGAGGTCTCCGCGGCGATCGCCGGCGGGGCGCGCTTCGTCGTCCTGTCCGACCGCGACTCCGACGCCGTCTGGGCGCCGATCCCCTCGCTGCTGCTGACCAGCGCCGTGCACCACCACCTCATCCGCGAGAAGACCCGCACCCAGGTCGGCCTCGTCGTCGAGGCCGGCGACGTGCGCGAGGTCCACCACGTCGCGCTGCTCGTCGGCTACGGCGCCGCGGCCGTCAACCCCTACCTGGCGATGGAGTCCGTCGAGGACCTCGTGCGCAACGGCGTCCTCACCGGCGTCGAGCCCGCCGAGGCCGTGCGCCGGCTCATCAAGGCGCTCGGCAAGGGCGTGCTCAAGGTGATGTCGAAGATGGGCATCTCCACCGTGGCCTCCTACCGCGGGGCCCAGGTCTTCGAGGCGATCGGCCTCTCGCAGGAGCTCGTCGACCGCTGGTTCACCGGCACCACGACCCAGCTCGGCGGCGTCGGGCTCGACGTCGTCGCCGCCGAGGTCGCCATGCGGCACGCCCGGGCCTACCCACCGGAGGGCGTCCAGCTGGCCCACCGCCGCCTGGACGTGGGCGGGGAGTACCAGTGGCGCCGCGAGGGCGAGCCGCACCTGTTCGACCCCGAGACGGTCTTCCGCCTCCAGCACGCCACCCGCGCCCGGCGCTACGACGTCTTCCGCCAGTACACGGCCAAGGTCGACGACCAGGCGCAGCGCCTGATGACCCTGCGAGGGCTCTTCACCTTCAAGGAGGGCCTGCGCGAGCCGGTGCCGCTGGAGGAGGTCGAGCCGGTCAGCGAGATCGTCAAGCGCTTCGCCACCGGGGCGATGAGCTACGGCTCCATCTCCGCCGAGGCCCACGAGACGCTGGCGATCGCCATGAACCGGCTCGGTGGCCGGTCCAACAGCGGCGAGGGCGGCGAGGACGTCGAGCGCCTGGGCGACCCGGAGCGCAACAGCAGGACCAAGCAGGTGGCGTCGGGGCGGTTCGGCGTCACGAGCGCCTACCTCTCCAGCGCCACGGACATCCAGATCAAGATGGCCCAGGGCGCCAAGCCCGGCGAGGGCGGCCAGCTGCCCGGCCCGAAGGTCTACCCGGCGATCGCGCGGACCCGGCACTCCACGCCCGGCGTGGGCCTGATCTCCCCGCCGCCGCACCACGACATCTACTCCATCGAGGACCTCGCCCAGCTCATCCACGACCTCAAGAACGCCAACCCCGCCGCGCGCGTGCACGTCAAGCTCGTGGCCGAGGTCGGCGTGGGCACGGTCGCGGCCGGGGTGAGCAAGGCCCACGCCGACGTCGTCCTCGTCTCCGGGCACGACGGCGGCACCGGGGCGGCGCCGCTGACCTCGCTCAAGCACGCCGGCGCGCCGTGGGAGGTCGGGCTGGCCGAGACGCAGCAGACCCTGCTGCTCAACGGCCTGCGCGACCGGATCAGCGTGCAGGTCGACGGCCAGCTCAAGACCGGGCGCGACGTCGTCGTGGCGGCCCTGCTCGGCGCGGAGGAGTTCGGCTTCTCCACGGCCCCGCTGGTCGTCTCGGGCTGCATCATGATGCGGGTCTGCCAGCTCGACACCTGCCCCGTCGGGGTGGCCACGCAGAACCCCGAGCTGCGCGCCCGGTTCACCGGGAAGCCGGAGTTCGTCGTCACCTTCTTCGAGTACCTGGCGGAGGAGGTCCGCGAGCACCTCGCCGCGCTGGGCTTCCGCAGCCTGGACGAGGCGATCGGGCGGGTCGAGGTCCTCGACACCCGGGCCGCGGTGGAGCACTGGAAGGCCTCCGGGCTCGACCTGGCGCCGCTGCTGCACGCGGTCGACGTGCCCGAGGGCGCCTCGCTGCGCCAGACCTCCGGCCAGGACCACGGCCTGGAGAAGGCGCTGGACCACCAGATCATCGCCATGGCGCACGCGGCGCTGGACTCCGGCGAGCGCGTCGAGGTGCACCTGCCGGTCCGCAACGTCAACCGCACGGTCGGCACCATGCTCGGCCACGAGGTGACGGCGCGGTTCGGGCCCCAGGGCCTGCCCGACGGCACGATCGACGTCACCCTCACCGGCTCGGCGGGCCAGTCCTTCGGGGCGTTCCTGCCCGCGGGCGTCACCCTGCGGCTGGTCGGCGACGCCAACGACTACGTCGGCAAGGGCCTGTCCGGCGGCCGCGTCGTCGTGCGGCCCGCCGAGGCCTCGGCCTTCGCCGCCGAGGAGAACGTCATCGCCGGCAACACGATCGGCTACGGCGCGACCTCGGGGGAGCTGTTCCTGCGGGGGCGGGTCGGCGAGCGCTTCGCCGTCCGCAACTCCGGAGCGACGATCGTCGTCGAGGGCGTGGGCGACCACGGCTGCGAGTACATGACCGGCGGCACCGTGCTCGTGCTCGGCCCGACCGGGCGCAACGTGGGGGCCGGCATGTCCGGCGGCACCGCCTACGTGCTCGACCTCGACCCCGCCCGGGTCAACGCGGCCGCGGCGGCGTCCGGGGAGCTCGTCGTCTCCGGGCTCGACGAGGCCGACGCGGCGCTCGTGAGCACGCTGCTGGAGCGGCACGCCCAGGAGACCGGCTCGCCCGTGGCCCGCGACCTCCTCGACACCCCCGGGGCGGTCGCGGCCCGGATCAGCAAGCTCGTGCCGCGCGACTACGCCCGCGTCACCGAGCTGCGCGCCCGGGCCGAGCAGGCCGGGCAGGACCCCGACGGCGAGGCCGTCTGGGCTGAGATCATGGAGGCTGTCCGTGGCTGACCCCAAGGGCTTCCTGGAGGTCCGCTCCCGGGAGCTGCCGCCGCGCCGGCCGGTTCCGGTGCGCATCCAGGACTGGCGCGAGATCTACGAGCGCCCGCAGGAGGACGTGCTGCGGCGCCAGGCCGGGCGCTGCATGGACTGCGGCATCCCGTTCTGCCACAACGGCTGCCCCCTGGGGAACCCGATCCCGGAGTGGAACGACCTCGCCCGCCGCGGCGACTGGCGCGAGGCGGTCGAGCAGGCGCACTCGACGAACAACTTCCCCGAGTTCACCGGGAAGCTGTGCCCCGCCCCCTGCGAGGCCGCCTGCGTCCTGGCGATCAACCAGGACGCGGTGACGATCAAGCAGGTCGAGGAGGCCATCGCCGACCGCGCCTGGGAGGAGGGCTGGGTCACCCCGCAGGTGCCCGACCGCCTCACCGGGCAGACCGTGGCCGTCATCGGCTCCGGGCCGGCCGGCCTGGCCGCCGCCCAGCAGCTCACCCGCGCCGGCCACACCGTGGCCGTCTACGAGCGCGACGACGCCATCGGCGGCCTCATGCGCTACGGCGTGCCCGAGTACAAGATGGAGAAGCGCCACATCGACCGCCGCGTGGCGCAGATGGAGGCCGAGGGCACCCGCTTCCGCACCGGCGTCGACGTCGGGGTCGACGTGGACGCCGCCCGCCTGGCCGACCGCTACGACGCCGTCGTGCTCACCGTCGGGGCCCTGCAGCCCCGCGAGCTCGACGTGCCCGGGCGCTCGCTGCGCGGCGTGCACCAGGCGATGGAGTACCTGCCGCAGGGCAACCGCGAGGCCCTCGGGCAGCCGCTGCCCGACGGCGAGGAGCCGATCAGCGCCGCCGGCAAGGACGTCATCATCATCGGCGCCGGCGACACGGGCGCGGACTGCCTGGGCACCGTCCACCGCCAGGGCCCGCGGTCGGTGACGCAGCTCGCGATCGGGCCGCAGCCGCCGGAGGAGCGCACGGACGCCCAGCCGTGGCCGACCTACCCGCTGGTCTTCCGCACCTCCACGGCCCACGAGGAGGGCGGGGAGCGGCTGTACACGGCCAGCACCACCGAGCTCGTCGACGACGGGACCGGGGCGGTGGCGGGCCTGCGGCTGGTCGAGGTGAGGCGCCTCGAGGGGCGGCGGTACGAGGTCGTGGAGGGCACGGAGCGCGAGCTGCCGGCCCAGCTGGTGCTGCTCGCGCTGGGCTTCAGCGGCGTGCAGGAGATGCCCCTGGTCGAGCAGCTGGGCCTGGAGCGCGAGCGCTCCGGCGCCCTGGTGCGCGACGAGGGCTGGATGTCCTCGCGCCCCGGGGTGTTCGTGGCCGGCGACGCCGGGCGCGGCGCCTCGCTCATCGTCTGGGCCATCGCCGAGGGGCGGGCGGCGGCGGCGGCGGTCGACTCCTACCTGTCCGGACGGCCCAGCACGCTGCCCGCACCGCTGACCCCCAGCACCCGGCCACTGGTCGTCTGACCCAGGGCCTAGGCTCCCCTCATGCGCCGCGCCAAGATCGTCTGCACCCTGGGACCCGCGACCTCCTCCTACGAGCAGATCAAGGCTCTCGTCGAGGCGGGGATGGACGTCGCCCGGCTGAACCTCAGCCACGGGAGCCACGAGGTCCACGCCGAGTCCTACGCCAACGTCCGTCGCGCCAGCGACGAGACCGGCCGGGCGGTGGCCATCCTCGCCGACCTGCAGGGGCCCAAGATCCGGCTCGGCCGGTTCGTCGACGGCCCCCACCAGCTGAAGGTGGGGGACCGGTTCACCATCACCACCGAGGACGTCCCCGGCACCGCCGAGATCTGCTCGACCACCTACAAGGGCCTGCCCGGCGACGTCGCTCCCGGCGACCCGCTGCTCATCGACGACGGGCGGGTCGGCCTGACCGTGCTGTCGGTCGACGGCCCCCGCGTGCTCACCGAGTGCACCGTCCCCGGCCCGGTGTCGAACAACAAGGGCATCAACCTGCCCGGCGTGGCGGTCAGCGTCCCGGCGCTGACCGAGAAGGACGCCGAGGACCTCCGCTGGGCCCTGGCCCAGGGCGTGGACTGGATCGCCCTGTCCTTCGTGCGCTCCGGCGCCGACGCCGACGACGTGCGGGCGATCATGGCCGAGGAGGGCGTGCACCGCCCGGTGCTGGCCAAGGTCGAGAAGCCCCAGGCGGTCGAGAACCTGCGCGACGTCGTCGCCGCGTTCGACGGCGTCATGGTGGCCCGCGGCGACCTGGGCGTCGAGCTGCCGCTCGAGCAGGTGCCGCTGGTGCAGAAGCGCGCCGTCGAGCTGTGCCGCCGCAACGCCAAGCCGGTCATCGTCGCCACGCAGATGCTCGAGTCGATGATCAGCGCCCCGCGGCCGACCCGCGCGGAGGCCTCGGACGTCGCCAACGCCGTCCTGGACGGCGCCGACGCGCTCATGCTCTCGGGCGAGACCAGCGTCGGCGAGTTCGCCATCGGCTCGGTGGAGGTGATGGCCCGGATCATCGCCAACACCGAGGAGCACGGCCTCGACCGGATCCGCCCGCTGGGCAGCACCCCGCACACCCAGGGCGGTGCGGTCACCTGGGCGGCCCGGGAGATCGGCGAGATGATCGACGCCGACCACCTGGTGACCTTCACCGTCTCCGGCGACTCCGCGCGCCGGATGAGCCGGCTGCGCTCGGCCATCCCGACGCTGGCCTTCACCCCCGAGCCCTCCACGCGCAACCAGCTCGCGCTCACCTGGGGGATCGAGGCGTTCCTCGTGCCGTTCGTGGAGACCACCGACGACATGGTCGCCCAGGTGGACTCCTCGCTGCTCGAGATCGGCCGCCTGCAGGAGGGCGCCACCGTGGTCATCGTGGCCGGGGCGCCTCCGGGCACCCCCGGGACCACCAACGCCATCCGGGTGCACAAGATCGGCGACGCCGCCAGCGCCTGAGGCACCGAGCGGACGAGGCGGCCCCCTGCACCTGCGGGGGGCCGCCTCGTCGTTCCCAGGCCGTCCGCCGGCCTGCCGCCGGCCTGCTGCCGACCACCTGCGGGCCGCCTGCGGGCCGCCTGCGGGCCGGGTGGTGCCCCGGGTGGGACTCGAACCCACACTGGATCGCTTTTGAGGCGACTGCCTCTGCCGTTGGGCTACCGGGGCGGCGCATCGGCACGGGGCCGAGCCCCAGTAGGCTACCGGCGTGAGCGTGGAGCCTGAGGCCGTCCAGGAGGCGGCGCCGCCCCGGCGGCGCGTCGTCGTCGCGGAGGACGAGGCGATCATCCGCCTCGACATCGTCGAGATCCTCCGGGAGGCCGGCTACGACGTCGTCGGCGAGGCCGGGGACGGCGAGAGCGCGGTGCGCCTCGTCGAGGAGATGCAGCCCGACCTCGTCGTCATGGACGTCAAGATGCCCGTCCTCGACGGCATCAGCGCGGCCGAGCGGATCGGGCGGGCCCGCCTGGCCCCGGTCGTGCTGCTCACGGCGTTCTCCCAGCGCGAGCTCGTCGACCGCGCCCGCGACGCCGGCGCCATGGCCTACGTCGTGAAGCCGTTCACGTCGGCCGACCTGCTGCCCGCGGTCGAGATCGCCGTCTCGCGCTTCCAGGAGATCACCGACCTGGAGGAGGAGGTCTCCGACCTCGCCGAGCGCTTCGAGACGCGCAAGCGCGTCGACCGCGCCAAGGGCCTGCTGATGACGCGGATGGGCCTGTCCGAGCCCGAGGCGTTCCGCTGGATCCAGAAGACGTCGATGGACCGCCGCCTGACGATGCGCGAGGTGGCCGACGCCGTGCTGCAGCAGGTCGGGGACTGAGCAGCCCGTCTCACGTGGTGGACACGGAGGTCACGAGTCCACAACGACCGGGCCGCGAGGGCTCCGCGCCGGCGCGGGGGCCGCTACTTTCCCCGCAACCAACGGTGCGGGGAACCCCGCGCCGGAGTCCTCCGAAGGAGTCCCCATGACCCGACCTCTGCGTGCAGCGCGCTCGGTCGCCGTCCTCGGCATCGCCGGGCTCGCCCTCACCGCCTGCGGCGGCGGCAGCGACAGCGACGCCGGCTCTGAGTCGTCGCCCTCGACGTCCGAGTCGCAGGCCCCCGCGGCCGGTGACGGCGTCCTGACCCTCGGCTCCCTGCTGCCCCAGACCGGCAGCCTCGCCTTCCTCGGCCCGCCCGAGTTCGCCGGCGTCCAGCTCGCCGTCGACGAGATCAACGCCGCCGGCGGCGTCAACGACCAGCCGGTGGCCTACGTCACCTCCGACTCGGGCGACGACAAGACCGACATCGCCTCCCAGTCCGTGGACCGCCTCCTGGGCGAGGACGTCGACGCGATCATCGGCGCCGCCTCGTCCTCGGTGTCCAAGCTCGTCATCGACAAGATCACCGGCGCGGGCGTCCTGCAGATCTCCCCGGCCAACACCTCGCCGGACTTCACCGACTACGACGACGGCGGGCTGTACTTCCGCACCGCCCCGTCCGACGTCCTGCAGGGCCGCGTGCTCGGCGACCAGATCATCGCCGACGGCGCCCTGGACGTCGCCGTGATGGCTCTCGACGACGACTACGGAGCGGGCCTGCTCGAGAACGTCAAGACCTCCATCGAGGCCGGTGGCGGCAGCGTGGTGAGCGAGCAGGTCTACGACCCGGCCGCCTCCAACTACTCCGCCGAGGTCTCCGAGGTCGCGGCGGCGGGCGCCGAGGCGCTGGTCCTCATCGGCTTCGACGAGACCAAGCGCATCGTCCCCGAGCTCGTCAACCAGGGGATCGGCCCGGCGGACCTGCCGCTGTACCTCGTCGACGGCAACCTCGCCGACTACAGCGCCGACTTCCAGCCCGGCACCCTCGAGGGCGCCAAGGGCACCCTGCCCGGCGCCGAGACCACCGACGAGTTCCGCACCCGCCTGCTGGGCGTGGACCCGGGCCTGAAGGACTTCAGCTACGCGCCGGAGTCCTACGACGCCACCGTCCTGCTCGCCCTGTCCGCGATCGCGGCCGGGGACGACAGCGGCACGGCGATCGCCGGGGCCATGGAGGACGTCAGCGGGGGCGGCACGGCGTGCACGACCTTCGCGGAGTGCCGCGACCTGCTCGCCGCGGGTGAGGACATCGACTACAACGGCGTCGCCGGTCCGGTCGAGTTCGACGAGAACGGCGACCCGACGCAGGCCACCATCGGCATCTACCAGTACGGCGCCGACAACAAGTACACCAACCTCGACTACCGCGCCGGCTCCCTCTGAGCCGCTCGGGCGAGGCCCGCTGAACGCACAGGACCCCGGCAGCCGCGAGGCTGCCGGGGTCCTGTGCTGTCCGGCCCGCGGCGCGCCCGGGGCCGCGAGCGCGCCGGGGACGGCCGGGTGGGTCAGGCCTTGGCGAGGGTGCCGAGGTAGAGCTCGGTGACCTTGGGGTCGTCCGCGAGCTCGCGGCCGGTGCCGGTGTAGGCGTTGCGGCCCTGGTCGAGGACGTAGCCGCGGTCGCAGATCTGCAGGCACCGGCGGGCGTTCTGCTCGACCATGACGACCGAGACGCCGGCCCGGTTGATCTGCCGGGTGCGCAGGAAGACCTCGTCCTGCATCGCCGGGCTCAGGCCCGCGGAGGGCTCGTCGAGCAGCAGCACCGAGGGCTCCATCATGAGGGCGCGGCCCATCGCGACCATCTGCCGCTCACCGCCGGAGAGGGAGCCGGCCCGCTGGGCCCGGCGCTGGCCGAGGGCGGGGAAGAGGTCGGTGACGAAGGCGAAGCGCTCCGCGAACCTCGACGGCGCCTGGTACAGGCCCATCTCGAGGTTCTCCTGGATGGTCAGGGACGGGAAGACGTTGTTCGTCTGCGGCACGAAGCCGACGCCCTTGGCCACGAGGCGGTTGGCGCGCAGGCCGGTGATGTCCTCCCCGCGCAGCGTCACCTGCCCCGAGCCGATCTTCACGAGGCCGAACAGCGCCTTGAGCAGGGTCGACTTCCCGGCGCCGTTGGGGCCGATGATGCCGACCAGCTCGCCCTCGCGGCAGTACAGGTCGGCGCTGTTGAGGATGTTGACGCCGGGGAAGTAGCCGGCGACCAGCGCGTCGGCGCGCAGCAGCGCGCCCTCCGCTCCGGTCAGGTGCTGGCTGCGGTCGCCGACCTCGGACGCTCCTGCGGCGCTCATCGCGCGCTCCCCTCGGGGCCGTGGTGGTGGTGTCCGGGCTGGGCGCCGTCCTCGGCGGCGAGCTCCTGCGCGACCTCGGCGTCGACCTCGGCGAGCTGGCGCTCCTCGTCCTCGGCCGTCAGCGGCGCGTCGTGGTGGCCGCCGAGGTAGGCGTCGATGACGGCGGGGTCGGCCATGACGTCGTCCGGGGTGCCCTCGGCCACCACCCGGCCCTGCGCCATGACGATCACCCAGTCGGAGATGTCGCGGACCATGTCCATGTCGTGCTCGACGAACAGGACGGTCATGCCCTGCTCGCGCAGGTCCTTGACGTGGCCGAGCAGCGACTGCGTCAGCGCCGGGTTCACCCCCGCCATCGGCTCGTCGAGCATGACCATCTTGGGGCCGGTCATGAGCGCGCGCGCCATCTCCAGGAGCTTGCGCTGGCCGCCGGAGAGGCTGCCGGCGAAGTCGTCGGCCTTGGTCTCGAGCTTGAACCGGCCGAGCAGCTCGTGCGCCCGCTCGGTGTTGGCCTCCTCCTGGCCGCGCCACAGCGGGGCGACCAGGGCCCGCAGCAGGCTCTCGCCGCGCTGGCCGACCGCGCCGAGGCGCATGTTCTCCAGCACGGTCAGGCGCGAGAGGGCCTTGGTGAGCTGGAAGGTGCGCACCATGCCCCGGCGGGCGACCTTGTGGGCGGGGACGCCGCCCAGGGCCTGGCCGTCGAAGGTCCAGTCGCCCTCGTCGGGCTTGTCGAACCCGGTGAGCAGGTTGAAGAACGTCGTCTTGCCGGCGCCGTTGGGGCCGATCAGGGCCGTGATGGCGCCCCGCTGCACCTCCACGTGCGCGACGTCGACCGCGGTGAGGCCGCCGAAGCGCCGCACCACGCCGTCGGCGACGAGGATCGGGTCGGGCTTGGGCGCGCCGGGGACGCGCGGCACGTCGCGCAGCGCCGCGGCGGCCGCGGCCCTGCGCGGCGCGTCGGCGGACGCGGCGGACATCGCGGTGGCCCCTGCGGGTCGATCAGCGGGCATCGATGGCCAGCTCCCTACGGTCTCCGAAGATCCCTTGTGGTCGGAAGATCATGAGCAGCATCAGCGCCAGGCCCACGAGCATGAAGCGCACCTGGCCGGCCTGCGTGTCGGTCATCAGCCAGGTCGGCATGTACCCGCCCTGGATCATCTGGGCCAGCACGTTGTCGGTGAGGGACAGCACGGCCCAGAAGATCATCGCGCCGACGACCGGGCCGAGGACGCGCGCGGCGCCGCCGAGCAGGAGCACGGTGTAGATGAAGAACGTCAGCGGCGTCCCGTAGAGGTCGGCCTGCACCGAGCCGCTGGACAGGGCCGAGACGAAGCCGGCGAGCGCGCCGATCACGCCGCCGATCACCAGCGCCTGCATCTTGTAGGCGTAGACGTTCTTGCCCAGCGAGCGGACGGCGTCCTCGTCCTCGCGGATGCCCTTGAGCACGCGGCCCCAGGGGCTGCGCATGAGCAGCCACACGAGCAGGCAGCACACCGCGATGAGCACCCAGGCCACGAGCAGCAGCCAGGTCGTCCGCTCGCTGAAGCGCCACGGGCCGAACCCGTAGGTGCCGGGGCCGAACGGGTTGAGGTCGTAGAAGTCGCCGGAGAAGCCGTTCACGCCGCCGGAGCCGCCGGTGTACTCGCGCAGGCTCGACGAGCGCAGCAGCAGCCGCACGATCTCGGCCGCGGCGATCGTGGCGATCGCGAGGTAGTCCGCGCGCAGGCGCAGGGTCGGCACGCCGAGGACGAGGGCGAACAGCCCCGCACCGACGACGCCGACCACGAGCCCGAACCACAGGGGCAGCCCGGCGATGGCGACCATCGTCGCGATGCCGTAGGCGCCGATGGCGGCGAAGGCGGCCTGGCCGAAGTTGAGCAGGCCCGCGTAGCCGAACTGCACGTTCAGCCCGATGCCCGCGAGGGCGTAGATGACGGTCTGCACCCCGATGAGGGACACCGCCGCGTTGGTGAAGATCGCTCCCCAGTCCACGGGGGTGCTCCTCTCAGCCGACCCGCTGCGCCCGCCCCAGGATCCCCTGGGGCCGGACGAGCAGGATGAGGATCAGGATGACCAGCGCGCCGACGTTCTTGAGCTCGGTGGGCACGACGAGCGTGCTGACCTCGATGAAGATGCCGACGACGAGGCTGCCCACGAGGGCGCCGAAGGCCGTGCCGAGGCCGCCGAGGGTCACGGCGGCGAAGACGAGCAGCAGGATCTGGAAGCCCATCTGGTAGTTCAGCCCCTGCTGGAGGCCGAGCAGGACGCCGGCCAGGCCGGCCAGGGCCGCGCCGGTGATCCACACGGTGCGGATGACCCGGTCGACGTCGATGCCGGAGGCCGCGGCGAGCGCGGGGTTGTCCGAGACGGCCCGGGTGGCCTTGCCCAGCCGGGTGCGGACCAGGGCCCACGCCACGACGAGCAGGACGACGACCGAGATGGCCATGCAGACGAGGTCCACCGGGCGCAGGCGCACGAGCCAGAGCTCCAGGCCCGCCTGGGACTGGTACTCCCGGTAGGTGCGCGAGGAGCCGCCGAAGACGTAGAGGTAGAGGTAGCGCAGGAACAGCGACAGGCCGATCGAGACGATCATCATGGCGATCAGGCCGGTGCCGCGCCGGCGCAGCGGCTGCCACAGGGCGCGGTCGTTGAGCCACCCGAAGGCGGCGCTGGCCGCGACCGCCAGCACGGCGGCGACGATGACGTGCAGCCCGGTGACCGTGTTGAAGAAGTACGCCGCCAGCGCGCCGAAGGTGACCAGCTCGCTGTGGGCGAAGTTGGTCAGGCCGGTCGTGCCGAAGATCAGGGAGAGGCCGATCGCGGCCATGGCGACGATGAGGCCGAAGCGCAGGCCGTTGGCCACGAGCTGCGCCACCTGGGTCGCGCCGACGCTGTCGGCCCCGGCCTGGGTGCCGGCCTCGGCGCCGAGGCGGAAGGCCACCGCGCGCGGGTTGCCCGCGTCGACCGTGGTGGCGATCGGGTTGGTGCGCGGCTGGAGCCCCGCGGCGTCGCCGGCGAGGGTCTCGAGGTCCAGCTGCACGTCGTAGGCGCCCGGCTCGGGCACCACCAGCTCGACGGCGCCGGAGGCGTCGGTGGTCCCGTCGGCGACCAGCTCGTCGTCCTGCAGGACGGTGACCCGCGCTCCGGCGACGTCCGTGCCGTCCTCGGTGCGCACGCGGGCGCGGATGAGCTCGCCCTCGCCGGCCGGGACGTCGCCCGCCTCGGCCGTGGGCTCGGGGTTCGCCTGCGCGCCCGGCGACTCCGCGCCCACCGTGGGGGAGGCGCTGGGCGCGTCGGTCGCCGCGCTCGACGCGGCGAGCACGGGCGCCTGGGCGGAGGCGCTGGGGGCGCCGAGGGCGAGGGTCAGGGCGGTGAGCAGGATCCCCACCCCGGTGGCGGCGGCTCTCCGCACGCGGGCACCTCCGTGAGACGTCTGGGCGCCGGGCCGGTCAGCCGGGCGGGCGTTCCGGCAGGTCACCGGCGGGGCGGAGCATAGCGACGGCGGCGCGGGCGACGCCGTCCCGCAGTGCTCCCGGGGCCGCACCGTCACCGGACCGTGACCCTGCAGCGGCCCCCGGCGGCGTCCGGCCGCCCCGCCGGCCCCCGCGGGTGACCGGCGGTGACCACCCGTGAGCGCGCCGCGCCGGGCGCGTCCCGGGCGCGGCCTGCCGGGCTGGGGCCCCAGCCAGGCACTACGCTCGCCACGGCGTCGGAGCCCTGCGGCGCCGCGGTCCGGTCAGGGAGGAGCTCGGCTGCCATGACTCGCCGATCGGTCGACGTCCGCCGCGCCACGGCCGCCGACGTCGACCACCTGCTCCACCTGGCGGTGCGCGCGCGCAGCGACGAGGGCTTCGACCGCCCCGCGGCGCACCCCGACGACGACACCCGCCGCGAGCACCTGCTCGCCGCGCTCGACCGCGCGGGCACCGAGGTGCACCTCGCGCTGGTCGACGACGACGCCGTCGGGGCGCTGGTGCTGCGGGTGGCCGACCTCATGGTGCTCACCGGCGGCACCACCGTGCACATCGAGCAGCTCTACGTCTGCCCCGCGTGGCGCCACCGCGGCGTCGCCCGCCAGCTGCTGGCGGCGGCCGTGGCCGCGGGGGAGCGCCACGGCGCCGAGGACGTCGCCTGCGTGCTGCCCCCGGGCGGGCGGGACCTGCAGCGCTTCTTCGCCCGCCTGGGGTTCGCCCCCCTGGTGACGCTGCGCGCCGTCCCGGTCTCGCGGCTGCGGGCGCGGCTGGCGGGCACGCACGTCGACGGGCGCCGGCGGATC
>NZ_JBZYWI010000042.1:0-21792 GCF_058932755.1 Quadrisphaera sp. DVD1 | reverse complement strand
GGCGCGCCCGCCGAGCTCGCGCACGACCGCAGCGGCCAGGGCGCCCGCGGCGCGCAGCATCAGCTCGTCCAGGCCGGCCGTCGCGGCGCGCTCGGCCCGGCGCACGGCGTCGGCCCGGTGGGCGCGGATCACGAGGAGGCCTCGGCCACCACGACCGCGGAGGCGATGCCGGCGTCGTGGGACAGCGAGACGTGCAGGGACACCACGCCCAGCTCGGCGGCGCGCGCGGCCACCGTGCCGGTGACCTCCAGGCGCGGCTGCCCCGACGGCTCCCGGCGCACGCTGGCGTCGCGCCAGCGGAGGTTCCCGGGAGCGCCCAGGGCCTTGGCGAGGGCCTCCTTCGCGGCGAAGCGCGCGGCGAGGGAGGCGGGCCCGAGCCCGCGCTCGTGCTCGGCGAACAGCCGGTCGGCCAGGGCCGGCGTCCGCTCGAGGGTCGCCGAGAAGCGGGCGACGTCGACCACGTCGATGCCCACCCCCACGATCACCGGGTGCTCCTGCTGCGTCCGAGCGCGCTCACGGCGCCCATCCTGCCGCTCTGCGGCGCGGGGGCTCAGACCGGCCTGGAGGAGCGCACGGACAGGCCGGCCAGGGCGGTCGCCGAGGCCCGGCGCAGGTGCCCCCGGGTCGTGCGCTGCACGTGCGGAGCGGGGGTCGTGTTCGGACCATCGCCCCGCGGGGGGACGATCCGCCTCACCTCGCCCGGCGTGGCGCCGCCGGCTTCTCGCCCGGGAGCGCCCGCCTCACTCCACGGTGACGGACTTCGCCAGGTTGCGCGGCTGGTCGACGTCGAGGCCCTTGGCGCTGGCGACCTCCATGGCGAAGATCTGCAGCGGCACCACGGTCACCAGCGGGGCCATGAGCGTGGGCACCGCCGGCACCCGGATGACGACGTCCGCCGAGCCGAGCACCGCGTCGTCGCCGTCCTCGGCGATGACGATGGTGCGCGCCCCGCGGGCCCGCACCTCCTGGGCGTTGGAGACCACCTTGGCGTGCAGGGAGTCGCGGCTGCCCGGGGAGGGCACGACGACGAACACCGGCTGCCCCTCCTCGACCAGGGCGATCGGGCCGTGCTTGAGCTCGCCGGCGGCGAAGCCCTCGGCGTGCAGGTAGGCCAGCTCCTTGAGCTTGAGCGCGCCCTCGAGCGCCACCGGGTAGCCGACGTGGCGGCCCAGGAAGAGCACCGAGCGCGAGTCGGCGAGCTCGCGGGCGAGCTTGCGCACCTGCTCGGAGCGGTCGAGCACCGTCTGCACCGCCTCCGGCATGGCGGTGAGCTGCGCCATGATCCGGCGGACCTCGTCGGCGAAGAGGTTGCCGCGCAGCTGCGCGAGGTAGAGGCCCAGCAGGTAGCAGGCCGTGATCTGGGCCAGGAACGCCTTGGTGGAGGCCACGGCGACCTCGGGGCCGGCGTGGGTGTACAGCGCGGCATCGGACTCGCGCGGGATGGTCGAGCCCTGGGTGTTGCAGATCGCGAGCACCTTCGCGCCCTGGTCGCGCGCGTGGCGCACGGCCATGACGACGTCCATCGTCTCCCCCGACTGGGAGATCGCCACGACCAGCGTGCGCTCGGTGAGCACCGGGTCGCGGTAGCGGAACTCGTGGGCGAGCTCGACCTCGACCGGGATGCGGCACCAGTGCTCGATGGCGTACTTGGCCACGTGCCCGGCGTAGGCGGCGGTGCCGCAGGCGATGACGATGATCTTGTCGGTGCGGCGCAGGACCGCCTCGTCCATGTGCAGCTCGTCGAGCACCAGCGCACCGGACGCGTCGGTCCGCCCGCGCAGGGTGTCGGCCACGGCCCGCGGCTGCTCGTGGATCTCCTTGTCCATGAACCAGTCGTAGCCGCCCTTCTCGGCGGCCGCGGCGTCCCAGTCCACGGTGAAGGCGCGGGCCTGCGCGGGGGCGCCGTCGAAGGTGGTCACCACGACGTCGTCGGCGGTGATCTGCACGACCTGGTCCTGGCCGAGCTCGAGGGCGTCGCGGGTGTGCGCGATGAACGCCGCGACGTCGGAGCCGAGGTAGTTGGCGCCGTCCCCGACGCCGACGACGAGCGGGGAGTTGCGGCGGGCGCCGACCACGGTGCCGGGGGCGTCGGCGTGCACGGCGAGCAGCGTGAACGCGCCCTCCAGCTGGCGGCAGACCACGCGCATCGCCTCGGCGAGGTCGCCGACCTCGGCGTGGGCGCGGCCCAGCAGGTGCGCGGCCACCTCGGTGTCGGTCTGGCTGGTGAACTGCACGCCCTCGTCGGCCAGGGCGGCCTTGAGGACGGCGTAGTTCTCGATGATGCCGTTGTGGATGACGGCCAGGCGGCCGTCCTCGCTGACGTGCGGGTGGGCGTTGGCGTCGGTCGGCCCCCCGTGGGTGGCCCACCGGGTGTGGCCGATCGCGGTCCCGCTGGCCGGCAGCGGGGAGTCGTCCAGCGCCTCCACGAGGCGGGCCAGGCGGCCGGCGGCCTTGGCGGTGGCGAGCTCGCCGTCGACCACGACCGCGACGCCCGCGGAGTCGTAGCCGCGGTACTCCAGGCGCCGCAGCCCCTCCATCACCACGGGCAGCCCGCCCGTGGCGCGCCCTCCGACGGGGAGAGGACCGGCGTAACCGACGATGCCGCACATGTCCACGAGACTAGCCGCGGCGCGGCGCGTCGTGGGGCGGTCACTGGATCGGAGCAGCGCCCCCACCCGGCATCATGGTCGTCCGTGCCCACCTCCGCGCCGCACGGGACGCCGGCCCCGGCGGGGCCTCGGACCGCTCCCTCGCCCTGGGTCGACCTGGACCGGGCCGCCTGGAGCCGCCTGGCCGCCTCCACCCCGCTGCCGCTGACCGCCGCGGACGTCGACCGCGTGCGCGGCCTCGGCGAGCGGGTGGACCTGGCCGAGGTCGAGCAGGTCTACCTGCCGCTGTCCCGCCTGCTCAACCTCTACGCGGCCGGCGTCCAGCGCCTGCACGCGGTGACCTCCACCTTCCTCGGGGAGTCCGGCGGGGCCGCGGGGGCCGCGCCCCGCACCCCCTTCGTCATCGGCGTCGCGGGGTCGGTGGCGGTCGGCAAGTCGACCACCGCGCGGCTGCTGCGCGAGCTGCTGTCGCGCTGGCCCGACACCCCGCGGGTCGAGCTGCTCACCACCGACGGCTTCCTGCTGCCCAACGCCGAGCTGGAGCGCCGCGGCCTGCTGCAGCGCAAGGGCTTCCCCGAGTCCTACGACCAGCGGGCGCTCATGCGCTTCGTCTCGGCGGTGAAGTCGGGCGCTCCGGAGGTGCGGGCGCCGCTGTACTCCCACCTCAGCTACGACATCGTCCCGGGCGCCGAGATCGTCGTGCGCCGCCCCGACGTCCTCGTCGTGGAGGGGCTCAACGTGCTGCAGCCGGCCCGCACCCGCGGGGACGGGCGCCAGGGCCTGGCCGTGAGCGACTTCTTCGACGTCTCGGTCTACGTCGACGCCCGCACCGAGGACATCCGCCGCTGGTACGTCGACCGCTTCCTGCGGCTGCGCGAGACGGCGTTCAGCCGCCCGGAGTCCTACTTCCACCGCTACGCCGCCCTCTCCGACGACGAGGCGGTCGAGCGCGCGACGACGATCTGGCACCAGATCAACGAGCCGAACCTCGTCGAGAACGTCATGCCCACGCGCGGCCGCGCCACGATCGTGCTGCGCAAGGGCTCCGACCACGCGGTATCGCGCGTGCGGCTGCGCAAGCTGTGAGCCCCCGCCTGCACGGGCACCCGGGCCTGCTCGCGCTCGTCGCGGCCGGCGGGCTGGTCGGCGCGCCGCTGCGCGCCCTGGTGGACCAGGCGCTGACGCGGCCCGGGGCGGTGTGGCCCACCGGCACGCTGGTCGTCAACCTGTCGGGGGCCCTGGCACTGGGTGCGCTTCTCGAGGCCCTCGTGCGCCTGGGCCCGGACGCCGGCTGGCGGCGCGCCGCGCGCCTGGGCCTGGGCACGGGGCTGCTGGGGGCGTTCACCACCTACAGCGCCCTGGTGCACCAGGTGCTGGACCTGCTGCGCGACGGGCGCCCCGCCACCGCGCTCGGCTACGCCGCCGCGAGCGTGGCCGGCGGCCTGCTCGCCGCGGCCGCCGGGATCGCGCTCGGGGCGCGCGTGCGGCGACGGCGCGCGCCGGAGGAGGCTGCGTGAGCGCCGTCGAGGTCCTGCTCGTGGCCGTGGGCGGCGCCCTCGGCGCCGTCGCGCGCTTCGCCGTCGACAGCGAGGTCGGCCACCGCCTGCGCCGGCGCCCGCTGGTGCCCCCCGGCACGCTGCTGGTCAACGCCGTCGGCTCCTTCGCCCTCGGCGTGCTGGCGGCACTGGCGCCCGACGGCGCGGCGCCGGGCTGGCTGCTCTTCGCCGGCACCGGGGTGTGCGGGGGCTTCACCACGTTCAGCACCGCCAGCCTCGAGGCGGTCCGGATGGCGGTGGCGCAGCGCTGGGGCGCCGCGGCGGCCACCGCCGCGGCCCACCTGGTCGTGGGGCTGCTCGCCGTCAGCGCGGGTGCGGCGCTGGTCGCGGTGCTGCGGGACTGACCCCCAGCGCGGCGAGGACGGCGGCGACGCTGCCCTCGCGCTCCTCCAGCAGCTCCGCCGGGGCGAAGCCGAGCGCCTCGTTGACGGCGATCATCGGGGCGTTGCTCGCGGCGTTCCAGGTGGTGGCCGTGCGGGCGTCCGGCCAGCGCCGGGCGGCCTCGGCCGCCGTGGCGACCTTGAGGACCAGCCCCAGGCGCCGGCCGCGGTGCTCGCGCAGCACGAGGGTGTCCCACTGGAACAGCCGCTCCGGCGCCCACCGGGTGCGCGCCAGCTGGGTGTAGCCGGCCCAGGCGCCGTCGGGTGCCACGGCGACCGCGGTGACCCACTCGCGCCCCTGCGCGCTGGAGCGGCCCTCGTGGTCGGCGACCCGCGCCGCGTCCCAGACCTCCGGCTCCAGGGACAGCTCGCCGTTCGGCGCGTCGGTGGACATGCGCGCCATGAGCCCGGCCATCGCCGCGCGGTCCGCCGCCGGGGTGGGGCCGAGCCAGGTGAGCACCCGGTAGCCGGGGGCGGCGGCCGCCGCGCGGGCTCCGAGCTCGGCCAGCACCGCCCCGGGGACGGGGAGCGCGAGGTCGCGCCGGACGTCGACCAGCACGGGGCGCAGGCCGACGCGGTCGGCGAGCACCGCACCGGGCGGCACCGCGTCGGCGCCGGAGCCGGCCAGGGGGCGGAAGACCTCTGCGTGCAGCGTGGTCCGGCCCCGGGCGGCTGCCGCCTCCGTCGCCGCGCGCAGCAGGGCGGCACCGGTGCCCCGCCCGCGGCGGCGCGGAGGCACGGCCACGAGCACGTGCGCGACGTGGGTGTTGTCGTGGGAGGGCAGCACGAGCTGCGCGCCCCCGACCACGGCGCCGCCCCGCACGGCGGCCAGCACGACGCTGGTGCGGTCGGCGGAGCCGCGCGCGAGGCCGGCCAGCACCTCCTGGGGGTGGCGGGCGAGCCCGGGGGTGCGGCCCGCGGACTCCCCCGCGTGCACGGCGTCGGCCCAGGCGGCGCCCCAGCGCTCCAGCCACTCCGGCAGGCCCGGCGCGTCGCTGGCAGCGGTGACGATCTCCACGCCGGCCACCCAACCCCGGCGCCCGCGGCCGGGCAACGGGTTTTCAGGCCGCCGGCGAGCAGGATGCCGAGCAGGTCCAGCAGCAGCTGCTCCACGGAGGTCCACGCCTGGTCGAGCAGCTCCGAGCGGGAGGCACCCGGTCCGGGGCTGACGGCGCAGGAGAGGGCGACGGCGGCGTTGCTGGCCGCGGGGATGGTGGTCACCGAGACGAGCACCCCGACGACCGCTCCGGGCTTCGCGGCGGTCAGCGTGAGCATCCCGGCGTCGACGAGCCCCAGCGCGGTCAGCTGCTACGTCGAGACGACCGTGGCGGCCACCCCCACGGGAAGCCGACGAGCACGAGGTCTCCCACAGGGCTCCTGCTCGCGCCGGGCAGCACCACGAGGTTGGTGCAGGCCGCGTGCCCCTCGAGGGTGCCCAGCACCGCGGGCTGGAGGTCGGGCGGCGTGATGATGCGCAGGTGGAGCACGCGAGGACCCTAGGTCCGCGGCTACAGCGCCAGGCGCTCCGCGACGACGGCGGCGAGCCGCTCGGCGACCGCCTGGGCCTGCTCGGCGCCCGGCGCCTCGACCATGACCCGCACGAGGGGCTCCGTGCCCGAGGGGCGCAGCAGCACCCGCCCGGTGGTGCCGAGCTCGGCCTCGGCGTCGGCCACGGCGGCCCGGACCGCGTCGTCGGACCCGGCGCGGGCCTTGTCCACGCCCGGCACGTTGATCATCACCTGCGGGAGCCGCTGGACGACCGCGGCGACCTCCGCCAGCGGGCGCCCCAGCTCGGCCACCCGGGCCAGCAGGTGCAGGGCGGTCAGGACGCCGTCCCCGGTGGTCTGGTGGTCGAGCATCACCACGTGCCCGGACTGCTCGCCGCCGAGGGTGAAGCCGCCCTCGCGCATGGCCTCGAGCACGTAGCGGTCCCCGACGGCCGTCTGCAGCACCTCGATGCCGGCCTCGCGCATCGCCAGGAGGAGGCCGAGGTTGCTCATCACGGTGGCCACGAGCGTGTCGCCGGCGAGCTGGCCTCGTTCGCGCAGCGCCAGGGCGAGCACACCCATCGCCTGGTCGCCGTCGACGACCTCACCGGTGGCGTCGATGGCGAGGCAGCGGTCGGCGTCGCCGTCGAAGGCGACCCCCGCGTCGGCGCCGGCGGCCAGGACCGCCTCGCGCAGCGGGCCGAGGTGCGTGGACCCGACCCCGTCGTTGGTGTTCAGGCCGTTCGGCTCGGCGCCCAGGACGACGACGTCCGCGCCGGCCCGGCGCAGCGCCTCGGGGCCCACGTGCCAGGCCGCGCCGTGGGCGCAGTCCACGACCACGCGCAGCCCGTCGAGGCGGTGCGGGAGGGTGGAGAGCAGGTGCTCGACGTAGCGCTCGCTGGCGTCCGGGTCGGGGCGGACCCGGCCGACGTCGGCGCCGGTGGGCCGCTGCCAGGGCTCGCGCAGGCGGGCCTCGATAGCGTCCTCGAGGGCGTCGGGCAGCTTGTGCCCGCCGCGGGCGAAGAACTTGATGCCGTTGTCGGGCACCGGGTTGTGCGAGGCCGAGAGCACGACGCCGAGGTCGGCGCCCGTGGCCGCGACCACGTGGGCGATGCCGGGGGTCGGCAGCACGCCGACGTCCTCGACGTCCACCCCGGCGCTGGCCAGACCGGCCAGGACCGCGGCGGAGAGGAACTCGCCCGAGGCGCGGGGGTCCCGGCCGACCACCGCCCGAGGGCGGTGGTCGGCGAAGACCCCGGCGTCGCCGAGCACGTGCGCCGCCGCGACCGACAGGTCCAGAGCCAGCTCGGCCGTGACGTCGACGTTCGCGAGGCCGCGGACGCCGTCCGTGCCGAAGAGGCGACCCACCGCGGTGCGCTCGGGCGTCCGGCTCAGCGCTTGCTGTACTGGGGAGCCTTGCGGGCCTTCTTGAGACCGGCCTTCTTGCGCTCCTTGACCCGCGCGTCGCGGGTGAGGAAGCCGGCCTTCTTCAGGGAGGCGCGGTTGGCCTCCTCGTCGAGGGCGTTGAGCGAGCGGGCGATGCCCAGGCGCAGCGCGCCGGCCTGGCCCGAGATGCCGCCGCCGTCGATGCGGGCGATGACGTCGAAGCGGCCCTCGACCTCGGTCACGCGGAAGGGCTCGTTCACCAGCTGCTGGTGCACCTTGTTCGGGAAGTACCCGTCGAGGTCGCGGCCGTTGATCGACCACTGGCCGGTGCCGGGCACGATGCGCACGCGCGCCACGGCCTCCTTGCGGCGGCCGGTCGCGCGGGACGGCGCGGTGATGCTGGAGCCGCCGCTCGCGCTGGCCGGGGTGCTGGTGCTGTAGGTGCTGGGGGCGTCGTCCTCGGCGCTGTCGTCAGCGCTGTCGAGGACGGCGTCGGTAGAGGTGTCGGTGCTCAACGGATCTCCTACTGCGCGACCTGGGTGAGGGTGTACGGCACGGGGCGCTGGGCCGCGTGCGGGTGCTCCGGGCCGGTGTAGACCTTGAGCTTCCGCAGCACGTCCCGGCCGAGGCTGTTCTTCGGGATCATGCCGCGGATCGCCTTCTCGACGGCCTTGTCGGGGCGACGCCCCAGCAGGTCCGTGTAGCGCTCCGACTTCAGGCCGCCCGGGAAGCCGGAGTGGCGGTAGGCCAGCTTCTTCTCCGCCTTGCCGCCCGTGAGGACGACCTTGTCGGCGTTGATGATGATGACGAAGTCACCGGTGTCGACGTGGGGGGCGAAGACGGGCTTGTGCTTGCCCCGCAGCAGCTGGGCGGCCTGGCTCGCCAGCCGACCCAGGACGACGTCGGTGGCGTCGATGATGAGCCAGCTGCGCTCGACCTCGTCGGGCTTGGGGGTGTACGTGCGCACGCTCGGACCTTCACTGTCGTCGACTGGCTGTCAGAACCTGGTGTGCCGATGGCCGGAGATTCTCTACGGCCGCAGGGCACGACAGCCACGAGAGTACCTGCGCGAGGCAGGTGCGGTCAAAGCCGGGGGCCCGCGGCCGGCGTCGGGCGCGTGCGGCCCACCGGCGGGGCCGGGGGCACCGGCCCCCGGCCCACCCCGGTGACGACGGCTCAGAAGCCGTCGTCGCCCTCCTCGGGGACGATGTGCATCGCGGCCTCCTCGGCCGAGGACTGCGCGCCGTCGAGGCCCACGTCGGTGGCCACGGCGCTCTTCTCCGTGTCGGTGCCGGCGCCCTGGTCGGGCTCCACGAGCCGACCGGCGCGCGCGTAGCCGACCTCGTCGTCGAGCAGCTCTCCGTCGTCGGCCTGGTCGGCCGGCGTGTCGGGGCTGTCGGCGCCCAGGGCGCCGCCGGACCCGACGGCCACGTCGGGCTCCTCCTGGCGCAGCCGGTCGTCGATCGTCTCGCGGGTGAGCTCCTCCTCGGCGGTGAGGCCGTGCTGGAAGAGGTGGCTGGGCCTCTCCACGGTCGTGGCGCCGCGGTCCCACTCGGCGTTCCACACCCGGTCGTCCTGCTGGTCCTGCATCTCCAGGACGCCGTCGTGGTCCTGCGGCTCGGCGGCCACCGTGGTGGTCTCGAGCTCGTCGTCGGTGGCGCGCGGGTCGAAGCGCTCTGCGTCGGTCTGGCGGGGCGTCTCGGTCATGCTCCGACCCTGCCACTGTCCGGACGGCGCGTCGCGCCGGGAGCGGGCCTGCGCCACCCGGTCGGCCAGGGCCGCCACCGGCGGGTAGTCGACCCGCTCCAGGACCAGCCCGTGCGGCGGCACGACCTGGACGGCGCCGTCGCGCGCGGCCGCGGAGAGCACCCGCCGCGGCCAGTCGGCGTCCCGGCGCCCCTGGCCGACGGCGAGCACGGCCCCCACGAGCGCGCGCACCATGGAGTGGCAGAAGGCGTCGGCGACGACGGTGCCCACGACGAGGCCGTCCGGGTGCCGGGACCACCGGTGCTCCAGCAGCGTGCGCACCGTCGTCGCGCCGGCGCGCGGGCGGCAGTAGGCGGCGAAGTCGTGCAGGCCCAGCAGCAGGGCGGCGGCGCGGTCCATGGCGGCGACGTCGAGCCCGCCGGACGGCGCGCGCACGCCCAGCACGTCGTGGCGGCGCAGCGGGGGCACGCCCGCCGGGTCGTCGCACAGCCGGTAGGCGTAGGTGCGGCGCAGCGCCGCGAAGCGGGCGTCGAAGCCCGGCGGGGCCACCGCGGCGGAGCGCACCACGACGTCGGGGGCCAGGACGCCGCGCAGGCGCGCGACCAGCGCCTCGCCGGGCCCGCGGTCCGAGCGGCCCGGGAGCGCGCTCCAGGAGGCCTCGGGCACGTCGAGGTGGCACACCTGGCCGGTCGCGTGCACCCCGGCGTCGGTGCGCCCCGCGACCACGAGGGCCGGTGGCGCCGGCAGCCTCATCACCCGGGCCAGCGCGGCCTCCAGGTCGCCCTGCACCGTGCGCAGGCCCGGCTGCCGCGCCCAGCCGGCGAAGCCGGTGCCGTCGTAGCCGAGGTCGAGGCGGACGCGCACGAGCCCGCCACCCCCAGCAGGGGGTGGCGGGCTCGTGCGGGGAGCGGCCTGGCTCAGGCCTTCTCCTCCGTGGTGGTGTCCGCAGGAGCGTCCGCCGCGACGTCCGCCGCGGTGGCGCCGGCCTGCTCGTCGACCGAGGCCTCGGCCTCGGTGACGACGGCGTCGGTGCCGGCCGGCTCGACGGCCTCCGCCGCCGGAGCGGCGGGGGTGGCCGCCGGGGCGTCCGTGTTGCCGCGGGCGGCGCGGCCGGTGGCGGCCTCCGCCTCGCGGACGGTCGCGGCGCGGGCAGTCAGCGGCTCCATCACGAGCTCGATGACCGCCATGGGGGCGTTGTCGCCCTTGCGCGGACCGATCTTCGTGATGCGGGTGTAGCCGCCCTGGCGCTCGGCCATGACGGGAGCGATCTCGGTGAACAGCTCGTGCACCACGCCCTTGTCCTTGACCGTGCTGAGCACCCGCCGGCGCGCGGCGAGGTCACCGCGCTTGGCGAACGTCACCAGGCGCTCGGCGAGCGGGCGCAGCCGCTTGGCCTTGGCCTCGGTGGTGGTGATGCTGCGGTGCTCGAACAGCGCGGTCGCCAGGTTCGCGAGCATGATCCGCTCGTGCGCCGGGCCACCGCCGAGGCGCGGCCCCTTGGTGGGGGTGGGCATGGAGTGTCTCCTCAGTCGTCAGCGAGGACGGGCCCTCGCCGAGCAGGTGGTCTGGCGGGTCAGTACTGCTCGGTCTCGGCGTACGCCGAGTCGTCGTCGGCGCCGAAGCTGTCGACGGCCGCACCGGGGTCGAACCCGGGGGGGCTGTCCTTGAGCTGCAGGCCCATGCCGGTCAGCTTGACCTTGACCTCGTCGATGGACTTCGCACCGAAGTTGCGGATGTCCATGAGGTCGGCCTCGCTGCGGGCGGTCAGCTCCCCGACGGTGTGGATGCCCTCGCGCTTGAGGCAGTTGTACGAGCGGACCGTGAGCTCGAGCTCCTCGATCGGCAGCGCCAGGTCGGCGGCCATCGCGGCGTCCGTGGGCGAGGGGCCCATGTCGATGCCCTCGGCCTCGACGTTGAGCTCGCGGGCCAGCCCGAACAGCTCCATCAGGGTCTTGCCGGCGCTGGCCATCGCGTCGCGCGGGTGCGTGGAGGGCTTGGTCTCCACGTCCACCACGAGGCGGTCGAAGTCGGTGCGCTGCTCCACGCGGGTGGCCTCGACCTTGTAGGTCACCTTGAGGACCGGGGAGTAGATGGAGTCGACCGGGATGCGCCCGATCTCGGCGTCCCCGCTCTTGTTCTGGTTCGCGGAGACGTAGCCGCGGCCGCGCTCGACGGTCAGCTCGACCTCGAGGCGGGCCGACTCGTTGAGGGTGGCCAGGTGCAGGTCGAGGTTGTGCACCTCGACGCCGGCCGGCGGGGCGATGTCAGCGGCGGTCGCGGTGCCCGGGCCCTGCTTGCGCAGGTACATGACGACCGGCTCGTCGTGCTCGCTGGAGACGACGAGGTTCTTGATGTTGAGGATCAGCTCGGTGACGTCCTCCTTGACCCCCGGCACGGTGGTGAACTCGTGCAGGACGCCGTCGATCCGGATGCTCGTGACCGAGGCGCCCGGGATCGAGGACAGCAGGGTGCGGCGCAGGGAGTTGCCGAGGGTGTAGCCGAAGCCCGGCTCGAGCGGCTCGATGACGAACCGCGAGCGGTGCTCGGTGAGGGTCTCCTCGACCAGGGTGGGGCGCTGTGCGATCAGCACGTCGGTGCCTTCCTGCCGGGGTCCGCCATATGACCCCGGCGCCCCGGGCGGGCTCCGTCTGCCGCCCGGGGTCGTGCTCAGGTGGTGCTGGGTGGTGCTGGGTGGTGCTGGGTGGTGCTGGGTGGTGCGGATCAGACCCGGCGGCGCTTGGGCGGCCGGACGCCGTTGTGCGGCGAGGGGGTGACGTCCTGGATCGAGCCGACCTCCAGGCCGGTGGCCTGCAGCGAGCGGATCGCGGTCTCGCGGCCCGACCCCGGGCCCTTGACGAAGACGTCGACCTTGCGCATGCCGTGCTCCTGGGCGCGGCGCGCAGCGGCCTCGGCGGCCATCTGGGCGGCGAACGGGGTGGACTTGCGCGAGCCCTTGAAGCCGACCTGGCCGGCGGAGGCCCAGGCGATCACAGCGCCGCTCGGGTCGGTGATCGAGACGATCGTGTTGTTGAACGTGCTCTTGATGTGGGCCTGGCCCACGGAGATGTTCTTGCGCTCCTTGCGGCGCGGGCGGCGGGCCGCGGGGCCGCTGGCGTTGCGGGTCTTGGGGGGCATGGCTGGTCTCTTCCTGCAGCGTGGCGGAGTACGAGGGAGGGCGTGCCGGCGCCGGTGCGGCGCCGGCAGCGGGCTACTTGCGCGCCTTCTTCTTGCCGGCGACGGTGCGCTTGGGGCCCTTGCGGGTGCGCGCGTTGGTCTTGGTGCGCTGACCGCGCACCGGCAGCCCGCGGCGGTGCCGCAGGCCCTCGTAGCTGCCGATCTCGACCTTGCGGCGGATGTCGGCGGCCACCTCGCGGCGCAGGTCGCCCTCGACCCGGAAGTTCGCCTCGATGTAGTCGCGCAGCTGCACCAGCGCCGGCTCGTCCAGGTCGCGCACGCGAACGTCGGGGCTGAGCCCGGTCGCGGCGAGGACCTCCTTGGAGCGGGTGCGGCCGACGCCGTAGATGTAGGTGAGCGCGATCTCGAGCCGCTTCTCGCGGGGGAGGTCGACGCCGACGATGCGTGCCATGTGTCGCGTGTCCTTCGGTCACCGGAGGTCTGGAGCAGCCCGTCCCCGCCGGTGGCGGGTCCCCGGCCTCCGGGCCGGGGGTGTCGGCCCTGCCCGCTGGGGGCGGGGCCGTGGACTGCCGCTGGTGCGCTGGTGCAGGTGGTGCGGGCCGTGCGACGTGCGGGGCGGGATCAGCCCTGGCGCTGCTTGTGGCGCAGGTTCTCGCAGATCACCATGACCCGGCCGTGGCGGCGGATCACCTTGCACTTGTCGCAGATCTTCTTGACGCTGGGCTTGACCTTCATCGCTGTTCCTCGCCGTACCGGTGCTCGTGGGTGGGCTGGGTCACTTGTAGCGGTAGACGATGCGCCCGCGGGTGAGGTCGTAGGGGCTGAGCTCCACGACCACCCGGTCCTCGGGGAGGATGCGGATGTAGTGCTGCCGCATCTTCCCGGAGATGTGCGCGAGCACCTTGTGGCCGTTGGAGAGCTCCACCCGGAACATCGCGTTCGGGAGCGCCTCGACCACTGCGCCTTCGATCTCGATGACGCCGTCCTTCTTGGGCATGTCCTCCGCTCACTGACCGACCCGCGAGGGGACGGCCTCCATCTGTGGTGGCGCACGGCGTGCGCCGCGCTCGGGCCCTGCACCGCGCTGGCGCGGCCGCGGGCCCGCCGCAGAGCAGCAGGCGACCGTGACGCACGGGACCGACCACTCAGAGTACGGCACAGGGGTGGCTGCCCCAAATCGCGCCCGCGGGCGTCTGGTCGGGGTGCCGGGGCGCGACGCTCAGTCGAGCGGGGCGACCTCGACGCCGAGCGCGGCCAGGGCGGCCCGCCCGCCGTCCGGGGAGGTGAGCACCCACGGGCCCCGCTCCCCCAGCGCCACGCTGTGCTCCCAGTGGGCCGCGCGGCTGCCGTCACGGGTGACGACCGTCCACTCGTCGTCGAGCACGTCGGTCTCGGGGTCGCCGCGCACCACCATCGGCTCGACCGCCACGCACAGGCCCGGGCGCAGCTTGGGGCCGCGCGGGCCGCGGTGGTTGAGCACCTCCGGCGCCTGGTGCATGGCGGTGCCGATCCCGTGCCCGACGTAGCCCTCGACGATGCCCAGCGCGGGGCCGGGGGCGGCCTCGACGGCGTCCTGCACCGCCGCGCCGACGTCCCCGAGCCGGCCGCCGACCGCCAGGGCCGCGATGCCCGCCCACATGGACCGCTCGGTGGCCTCCACGAGCGCGACGTCCGCGGGGTCGGCGGGGTCGAGCACCGCGGTGACGGCGGCGTCGCCGTGCCAGCCGTCGAGCACCGCGCCGCAGTCGATCGAGACGACGTCACCGGGCGCCAGCACCCGGGGGCCGGGGATGCCGTGCACGACCTCCTCGTTGACCGAGACGCACAGCGACTTGGGGAAGCCGTGGTAGCCGAGGAAGGAGGGGACGGCGCCCGCGGAGCGGATGACGTCCTCGGCCACGGCGTCGAGGTCGTCGGTGGTCAGGCCCGGGCGCACCGCGGCGCGCACGGCGGCCAGGGCGTCGGCGACCACGAGGCCGGCCCGGCGCATGGCGCGCACCTGGTCGGGGGTCTTGAGCTCGATCCGGTCGCGGCCCAGCACGGGTCCCTCAGCCCTCCTGGGCCTGCGCCAGCGCGGCGGTGATGCGCGCCTCGACCTCGTCGACGGGGCCCACGCCGTTGACGCGCACGAGCAGCCCGCGGTCGGCGTAGACGCGCGCCAGCGGCCCGGTCTGCTCGGCGTAGACCTCGAGCCGGCGCCGGATCACCGGCTCGGTGTCGTCGGCGCGCCCCTGCTCCTGCGCGCGGCGCAGGAGGCGGGAGACCACGACGTCCTCGTCGGCGGTGATCTCCAGGACGGCGTCCAGCGCCGTGCCGGCCTCGGCGAGCATGGCGTCCAGCTCCTCGACCTGCGCGGGCGTGCGCGGGTAGCCGTCGAGGAGGAAGCCGGCCGCGGCGTCGGGCTGCGCGAGGCGGTCCGCGACCATGCGGTTGGTGACCTCGTCGGGGACGTACTCCCCGGCGTCCATGTACTTCTGCGCCAGCTGGCCGAGCTCGGTCGCCTCGGCGCGGTTGCGGCGGAAGATGTCTCCGGTGGACACGGCCGGCACGCCGAGGCGAGCGGCCAGGCGCTCGGCCTGCGTGCCCTTGCCGGCGCCGGGCGGGCCGAGGAGGACGAGGCGGGTCATCGGAGGAACCCTTCGTAGTGCCGCTGCTGGAGCTGGGACTCGATCTGCTTGACGGTCTCCAGCCCCACGCCCACGACGATGAGGATGGACGTGCCCCCGAAGGGGAAGTTCTGGTTGGCGCCCACGGCCACCAGCGCGATGAGGGGCACCAGGGCGACCAGGCCCAGGTACAGCGCTCCAGGCAGGGTGATCCGGGTCAGCACGTAGTCCAGGTACTCGGCGGTCGGGCGCCCGGCGCGGATGCCGGGGATGAAGCCGCCCACGCGCTTGATGTTGTCGGCGACCTCGTCAGGGTTGAACGTGATCGCGACGTAGAAGTACGTGAAGAACACGATGAGCAGGAAGTACAGCGTGATGTAGATCGGGTGGTCACCGGAGGCGAAGGTGTTCTGCACCCAGATCGCCCACGGCGCCGTCGGGTCGGCGAACTGCGTCACGAGCGAGGGCAGGTAGAGCAGCGACGAGGCGAAGATGACCGGGATGACGCCGGCCATGTTGACCTTCATCGGGATGTAGGTGCTCGTGCCCCCGTACATCCGCCGGCCGACCATGCGCTTGGCGTACTGCACCGGGACCCGCCGCTGCGACTGCTCGACGAAGACGACGGCCGCGACGATGAGCAGGCCGACGAGGATCACGAGGATCATCGTGCCGAAGCCCCGCTCGGTGCCGATGGCCCAGATCGAGGTCGGGAACTGGGCGGCGATGGACGTGAAGATCAGCAGGGACATGCCGTTGCCGACGCCGCGCTCGGTGATGAGCTCGCCCATCCACATGACCAGGCCGGTGCCGGCGGTCATCGTGAGGACCATGAGCAGCAGGGTGACGACCGAGTCGTCCGGGATGACGTTCGAGCAGGCGGCCGGGGAGCTGCCGCCGCTGCCGAAGAGGTTGCCCGAGCGGGCCACGGCCACGTAGGTCGTCGACTGCAGGACCGCCAGGGCGATCGTCAGGTACCGCGTGTACTGGGTGAGCTTCGCGGTGCCGGACTGGCCCTCCTTGTGCAGGGCCTCGAAGCGGGGGATCACCACGCGCAGCAGCTGGATGATGATGCTCGCGGTGATGTACGGCATGATCCCGAGCGCGAACACCGACAGCTGGAGCAGTGCTCCGCCGCTGAAGAGGTTCACCAGCCCGAGCAGGTCGCTGGAGGTGTCGATCCCGCCCAGGCACTGCTGGACGTTGCGGTAGCTGACGCCGGGCGTCGGCACGAACGACCCGAGCCGGAAGACGGCCATGATCGCCAGCGTGAACAGCAGCTTGCGCCGCAGGTCCGGCGTCCTGAACGCCCGCACGAATGCGCTGAGCACGTGTCCTCCATCGTCCGCCAGCCAGGGCGGCCAGCCTGCACCTCGGGGTCCCGTCGCCGCTCGGGGCGGCGCGGCCGCGGCGGTGCGCGGGTGTCCATGACGCACGACGCGCCCGGGCGAGGTTACCGCCCGGGCGCGCGCACTGGTGGCACGACGGCCCCCGGCAGTGCCGGGGGCCGCGCGCCTGCACTCACAGCCGGGTGGTGGTCCCGCCGGCTGCAGCGATCTTCTGCTCGGCCGAGGCCGAGAACGCGTGAGCGGTCACCTGGACCGCCACGGCGATCTCGCCGCTCCCGAGGACCTTGACCTTCTGGCCGTCGCGGACCGCGCCCGCCGCCACGAGGTCGTCCACCGTGATGTCGCCGCCCTGCGGGAACAGGGAGCCGATCCGCTCCAGGTTCACGACCTGGTACTCGGTGCGGAACGGGTTCGTGAAGCCGCGGAGCTTGGGCAGCCGCATGTGCAGCGGCATCTGCCCGCCCTCGAAGGCCTCGGGCACCTGGTAGCGGGCCTTGGAGCCCTTGGTGCCACGACCGGCGGTCTTGCCCTTGCTGGCCTCACCGCGGCCGACGCGGGTCTTCGCGGTGCGCGCGCCCGGGGCCGGGCGCAGGTGGTGCACCTTGAGCGCGTGGCCCTCGGCCGCGGCGCCCTGCTCGTCGTTCGCCATCGTCAGTCAACCTCCTCGACGGTCACCAGGTGGCGGACCGTCGCGACCATCCCGCGGATCTCGGGACGGTCCTCCTTGGTCACGGTGTGACCGATGCGCTTGAGGCCCAGCGAACGCAGCGTGTCGCGCTGGTTCTGCTTGCCCCCGATCTGGGACTTGACCTGGGTCACCTTGAGCTGCGCCATCACGCACCGACCCCGGCCCGCGCCCGCAGGAGCGCCGCGGGAGCGACGTCCTCGATGGGCAGGCCGCGGCGCGCCGCGACCGCCTCGGGCATCTCGAGGCCGCGCAGCGCCGCCACCGTCGCGTGGACGATGTTGATGGCGTTGCTGGAGCCCAGGGACTTGCTGAGCACGTCGTGGATGCCGGCGCACTCGAGCACCGCGCGCACCGGGCCACCGGCGATGACGCCGGTACCCGGGGAGGCCGGACGCAGCAGGACCACGCCCGCCGCCTCCTCGCCCTGCACGGGGTGGGGGATGGTGCCCTGGATCCGCGGGACGCGGAAGAAGCTCTTCTTGGCCTCCTCGACGCCCTTGGCGATCGCCGCGGGCACCTCCTTGGCCTTGCCGTAGCCGACGCCGAGCGTGCCGTCGCCGTCGCCGACCACCACGAGGGCGGTGAAGCTGAAGCGGCGACCGCCCTTGACGACCTTGGCGACGCGGTTGATGGTCACGACGCGCTCGATGAACTGGCTGCGCTCAGCCGGCTCGTTGCGGCCACCGCTGTTGCGGTCGCGACGGTCGCGGCGGTCGCCGCCGCCGCCACCGGCACCGGTGCCACCGGCACCGCCGGCGGCGGGGCCTCCGCCGCCCCTGCGCTGGGGTCCGGGCATCAGATGGTCCTCTCCTGCGTGCTGTAGGGGTGGTGGGTCGTGGGTCGCGCGGTCACAGGGACAGACCGCCCTCGCGCGCGCCCTCGGCCACCGCGGCCACGCGGCCGTGGTAGCGGTTGCCGCCGCGGTCGAACACGACCGCGTCGATCCCCGCCGCCTTGGCGCGCTCGGCCACCAGCTCGCCGACGAGGCGGGCCTTGGCGGTCTTGTCGCCCTCGTTCGCGCGCAGGTCGGCCTCCATGGTGGACGCCGAGACCAGCGTGCGGCCCAGGGTGTCGTCCACCACCTGGACGAACAGGTGGCGCGTCGAGCGGTTGACCACCAGCCGCGGACGGACCGCGGTGCCGGTGACCTTCTTGCGGACCCGGAGGTGACGGCGCTTGCGCGCGGCGGCGCCGGTCTTGCCGGTGCCCTTGCGGAGCAGAGCGCTCCTGCTGGCCAGTGCCATGCCTACTTGCCCGCCTTCCCGACCTTGCGCCGGACGACCTCGCCGGCGTAGCGCACACCCTTGCCCTTGTACGGGTCGGGCTTGCGCAGCTTGCGGATGTTCGCGGCGACCTCGCCGACCTGCTGCTTGTCGATGCCCTGCACCGAGAAGCGGTTCGGGGCCTCGACCGCGAAGGTGATGCCCTCCGGCGCCGTGATGACGACGGGGTGGCTGAAGCCGAGCGCGAACTCGAGCGCACCCGCCCGGGCCTGCACCCGGTAGCCGGTGCCGACGATCTCCATGCGCTTCTCGTAGCCGGCCGTGACGCCCTGGACCATGTTGGCCAGCAGCGTGCGGGTCAGCCCGTGGAGGGACTTGGAGAGGCGCTCGTCGTCCGGGCGGGTGACCGCCAGGGTGCCGTCCTCGCCGCGGGTGACCGCGATCGGGGCCGGGATGGTGTGCGCGAGGGTGCCCTTGGGGCCCTTCACGGTGACGGCTGCGCCGTCGATGGTGACGTCGACCCCCGCGGGGACGGTCACGGGCAGTCTGCCGATGCGCGACATGCGTCCTCCCCTACCAGACGTAGGCGAGGACTTCCCCGCCCACGCCCTGCTTGGCTGCCTGGCGGTCGGTCAGGAGCCCCGAGGACGTGGACAGGATCGCCACGCCGAGGCCCCCGAGAACGCGGGGCAGGTTCGTCGACTTCGCGTACACGCGCAGCCCTGGCTTGCTCACCCGGCGCAGGCCGGCGATGGAGCGCTCGCGGTTGGGCCCGAACTTCAGGTCCAGCACGAGCTTCTTGCCCACCTCGGCGTCCTCGACGCGCCAGGAGGCGATGTAGCCCTCCGTGCGCAGGATCTCCGCGACGCGGGACTTCAGCTTGCTGTACGGCATGGAGACGTCGTCGTGGTACGCCGAGTTGGCGTTCCGCAGGCGCGTCAGCATGTCCGCGATCGGGTCGGTCATGGTCATCGGGCTCGTCCGCCCTTCCTCGCCGTGGTTTCGCCGGTCCCCGTGGGGATCCGTGGACCTGCGGCGCAGTGGTCCGTGGTGCTGGGTCGGTGGAACCGGGAGGTCACCAGGAGCTCTTGGTGATGCCCGGCAGCTCTCCGGCGTGCGCCATCTCGCGCACGCAGATCCGGCAGAGGCCGAACTTGCGGTACACCGAGTGGGGGCGCCCGCAGCGCTGGCAGCGCGTGTAGGCCCGGACGGCGAACTTCGGCTTGCGAGCCGCCTTGACGATCAGCGAGGTCTTGGCCACGTCAGTTCTCCTTGAACGGGAAGCCGAGCAGCCGCAGCAGCGCGCGGCCCTCGTCGTCGGTGGTGGCCGTGGTCACGACCGTGATGTCCATGCCGCGGACGCGGTCGATCCGGTCCTGGTCGATCTCGTGGAACATCGACTGCTCATCGAGGCCGAAGGTGTAGTTGCCCCGGCCGTCGAACTGCCGCGGGGAGAGCCCGCGGAAGTCGCGGATGCGCGGCAGCGCCAGGGAGACCAGGCGGTCCAGGAACTCCCACATCCGGTCGCCGCGCAGCGTGGTGTGCGCGCCGATCGGCATGCCCTCGCGGAGCTTGAACTGCGCGATGGACTTGCGGGCCCGGGTGACCGTGGGCTTCTGGCCGGTGATGGCCGCGAGGTCGCGGACGGCACCGTCGATCAGCTTCGAGTCGCGCGCGGCCTCGCCGACGCCCATGTTGACGACGACCTTGACCAGGCCGGGCACCTGCATGGGGTTGGCGTAGCCGAACTGCTCGCGCAGCGCCGGAGCGATCTCCGAGCGGTAGCGCGCCTGCAGGCGCGGGGCCACGCGCTCGCTCGCCGCCGTGGTGGGGGTGGCTGCGGTGGCAGCGGTGTCGGTGCTCATGCGATGTCCTCACCCGAGCGCCGGGCGACCCGGACGCGCACGGTGCGCTCCCGGCCGTCACGCTCGACCGTCTCGGTGCGGACCCCCACGCGGGTGGGCCGCTTGGTGCTCGGGTCCACCAGCGCGACGTTGCTGACGTGGATCGGGGCCTCGTGGGTCTCGATCCCGCCGGTGCGGGAGCCCCGCCCGGTGGTGCCCGCCTTGACGTGCTTGGTGATCCGGTTGACGCCCTCCACGAGCACGCGCTGGCGCTCGGGGAAGACCTCGATGACGCGGCCCTGCTTGCCGCGGTCACCGCCGCGGGCCTGGGTGGCGCCGCTGATGACCTGGACCAGGTCGCCCTTCTTGATGCGGAACTTCGCCATGGTCAGAGCACCTCCGGAGCCAGCGAGATGATCTTCATGAACCGCTTGTCGCGGAGCTCGCGACCGACGGGCCCGAAGATGCGGGTGCCGCGCGGGTCGCCGTCGGCACGGAGGATCACCGCGGCGTTCTCGTCGAAGCGGATGTAGGAGCCGTCGGGACGACGGCGCTCCTTGGAGGTGCGGACGATGACCGCCTTGACGACGTCGCCCTTCTTCACGTTGCCGCCCGGGATCGCGTCCTTGACGGTGGCGACGATGACGTCGCCGATGCCGGCGTAGCGGCGCCCGGAGCCGCCGAGCACCCGGATGCAGAGGATCTCCTTCGCACCCGTGTTGTCGGCGACTCTGAGCCGCGACTCCTGCTGGATCACTGCATGTCTCCTGTCGTCACGTCGGTTCTCGTCGTGAGCCTGACGGAACGGATGGGGGGATGGACTACTTGGCCCGCTCGAGGACCTCGACGACGCGCCAGCGCTTGGTGGCTGACAGCGGCCGGGTCTCGGCGATCGAGACGAGGTCGCCGACGCCGGCGACGCCGTTCTCGTCGTGGGCCTTCACCTTGGTGGTGCGGCGCATCACCTTGGCGTACAGCGGGTGCTTCACGCGGTCCTCGACGGCGACGACCACGGTCTTGGTCATCTTGTCGCTCACCACGTACCCGCGGCGGGTCTTGCGCTTGCCCCGGGCCTCGGCGCTCTCGGCGCCGGCGGCCGGGTTGCTGGCGGTGCTCTGCTCGCTCACTGAGCCTCGACCTCCCCGATGCCGAGCTCGCGCTCGCGCATGGTCGTGTAGATCCGGGCGATGTCCCGGCGGACGGCGCGCAGCCGCCCGTGGTTCTCCAGCTGCCCGGTGGCGGACTGGAAGCGGAGGTTGAACAGCTCCTCCTTGGCCTTGCGCAGCTCCTCGACGAGGCGCTCGTCCTCGAACCCGCGCAGCGCCGAGGGCTGCAGGTCCTGCGACCCGATGGCCATCAGGCCTCACTCCCCTCGCGCCGCACGAAGCGGCACTTCATCGGCAGCTTGTGGATGGCCCGGCGCATCGCCTCCTTGGCGATGTCCTCCGGCACCCCGGACAGCTCGAACATGACGCGTCCGGGCTTGACGTTCGCGATCCACCACTCCGGCGAGCCCTTGCCGGAGCCCATGCGGGTCTCGGCGGGCTTCTTCGTCAGCGGGCGGTCCGGGTAGATGTTGATCCAGACCTTGCCGCCGCGCTTGATGTGGCGGGTCATGGCGATGCGGGCGGACTCGATCTGCCGGTTGGTGATGTAACCGTGCTCGAGCGCCTGGATGCCGAAGTCCCCGAAGCTCACCTCGGTGCCACCGGTGGCAGCGCCTCGACGGGTGGGGTGGTGCTGCTTGCGGTGCTTCAGCCGGCGTGGGACCAGCACGGCTCAGCCCTCCGTCGCGGTCTCGGGCGCCGCAGCCTGCTCGGCC
>NZ_JBZYWI010000041.1:0-22121 GCF_058932755.1 Quadrisphaera sp. DVD1 | reverse complement strand
CTGCTGGGCGCTTCCCGCAGCGCACCGGTGCGGCGGTCCTCGGCGGCTCCCGTTCCGCCCTGCGCGCTGCTGCGAGCGGTGCCGGCACGGTGGTGGGTGGTGCCGCGAGCGGCACCCGCTCGGTGGTGGGTGGTGCTGCGAGCGGCACCCGCTCGGTGGTCGGTGGGGCCGCCGGCACGGCGTCGGCGCTCACCGGCCGGCTCCGGAACGCCGGCCGGCCGACGCGGCGCTCCTCGGCCGTGATGGCGCTGAAGGCGGCCAGGGCCGGGAGGGCCTCCGCGCGGCGGAGCGCCCAGCTGCGCTCCACCGCCCGCTCGGTGCTCGTCACCCCGGTGGCCCGCACCGCCGAGGCGGGCGCCGGAGCGGTCCACCGGATGGTGCGCACCCTGACCCTGGCGCTCGGCCTGGCCGCCGGGTACGTCCTCGGCGCCCGCGCCGGGCACGGGCGCTACGAGCAGATCGTCACCAGCGGCCAGGCGCTCCTGGCGCGCCCGGAGGTGCAGCGCACCTGGCGTCGCGTGCGGGGCTCGGCAGGGGGCGGCACCGGGCGCCACGAGGCGGTGCCGGGGTCGCCCGCCGACCGACCGGTGGCCTCGACGCCCGTGCCGACCAGCGTCCCGACCACCCCGCCGGCCAGCGGCACGGACCGCAGCGGCGGCCGCACCCCTGGCGCCTGAGGCACCCGTGGTGGCGCAGCGCAGATCGGCGGCGGTGGCGGCGTCGAGCCAGGAGAAGGACGAGGACGGCGTGCGACAGCCGGCCGGCGACGTGCACGCCTGGGAGCCGGGCACGAACCAGACGCTGTGCGGGCTGGCGCTGAGCCGCTCGCAGCTGACGACCTTCCCGCACGTGGCCTTCAGCCGGGTCGCCGACGAGAGCCGCGAGCGGCCGCTGCACCTGTGCCCGCGCTGCTCGGCCGCGACCGGGCGCAACCGCCGGGAGAAGCACTCCTGGACGCGCGACCTGCCCCGTCCCTGAGGGTCAGAGCCCCAGGGAGTCGGCCAGCCCCTCGACCGCGTGGGCGAAGAGCGCGTCCGCCGGCTCGAAGGTGCCGTCCAGCTGGCCGAAGAGCTCGAAGCTGACCAGGCCGAAGAGCGCGGTCCAGGCGGACGCCGTGCGCACCAGCACCTGCGGGTCCAGCCCGGGGGCGACCGCGTCGACCACTCCGGCGGCCTGGGCGGCCAGCGCCGGGGCCAGGGGCCTCGCGGAGCCGGTCGCGGGAGCGTCGGCCACGACCGCCAGGAGGGTCAGCGCCACCCGGCTGCCCGGGGGGCTGGTGCGCGCGGGCGGGGCCGCGTACCCGGGCACGGGGGAGCCGTACAGCAGCGCGTACTGGTGCGGGTGCGCCAGGGCCCACGCGCGCACCGCGGCGCATGCGGCGAGCCAGCGCTCGCGGGGGGTGCGGCCGGGTGCAGGGGCGGCCGCGGGCTCCACGGCGTCACCGAGCCCGTCGTAGGCCTCCACGAGCAGGGCGGTCAGGAGCTCGTCGCGCGTGGCGAAGTACCGGTAGACGGCCGAGGAGGCCATGCCCAGCTCGCGCGCCACCGCCCGCAGCGACAGGGCGGCGGCGCCGTGCTCGGCGAGCTGGCGGCGGGCGGCGGCGAGGATCTCCGCGGTGAGCTCGGCGCGGGCTCGGTCGCGGGCGGTGCGGACGGCGGTCACGGAGGCAGCATGCCACGGGACGAGATCGGCGCTCGCTGTAAAGAGCGGTGCTCTTGACGCGGACGGGCGGAAGCGCGACTGTTGCTCCATGACGAGATCAGTGCTCTCTGAAGAGACTGCGCCGGGCCGCCGCTACCTCGCGCCCGGGGCGGTGACCCGGCGGGTGATGAACCCCGCGGTCGCCTGGCTGACCCGCCGCGGGCTCAGCGTGTGGGGCTCGCGCGTGCTCGCGGTCCGCGGCCGGGCCTCCGGCGAGGTGCGCACCACGCCGGTCAACGTCCTGGAGCTGGGCGGCGAGCGCTACCTCGTCTCCCCGCGCGGGCAGACCCAGTGGGTGCGCAACCTGCGGGCCGCCGGCGAGGGGCAGCTGCTGCGCGGTCGCTCGCGGGAGGCCTTCACCGCCGTCGAGCTCGCGGACGCCGACAAGCCCGCCGTGCTGCGGCCCTACCTGCGCCGGTGGGCGTTCGAGGTGGGGGCGTTCTTCGAGGGCGTCGGGGCCGGCGCCTCGGACGCCGAGCTGCTCGCCGCGGCCCCGCGCCACCCGGTCTTCCGCATCTCCCCGCGCTGACCCCCGCCCTCCCCCCGACCCGCACTTCTGCGGGGAAGTGCGGTTCCGACGGCGCCCCGACCCGCACTTCTGTGGGGAAGTGCGGTTCCGACGGCGCTCCGACCCGCACTTCTGCGGGGAAGTGCGGTTCCGACGGCGCCCCGACCCGCACTTCTGCGGGGAAGTGCGGATCGGGGGTGCGCTGGGGGCTGACGCGACGGAGCCCGGCACCGCGCGAGGCGGTGCCGGGCTCCGTCGGCAGTGCGGGGGAGGCTCAGGCCTGCTTGATGGCCGAGATGTCCAGGCCGATCTTGACCTTCTCGCTGACCAGGACGCCGCCGGTCTCCAGGGCGGCGTTCCAGGTGAGCCCGAAGTCCTTGCGGTTGATCTCGAACTCGGCGGAGAAGCCGGCGCGCACGTTGCCGAACGGGTCGGTGGCCACGCCGGCGGCCTCGACGTCCAGGGTGACCTCCTGGGTCACGCCCTTGATGGTCAGGTCGCCGACGACGACGAAGCCGTCGCCGCCCACGGTGACGCTCTTGGAGGTGAAGGTCATCGTCGGGTAGGTCTCGACGTCGAAGAAGTCGGGGCTGCGCAGGTGCCCGTCGCGGTCGGCGCTGCGGGTGTCGATCGAGGCCATCTGCACGACGGCGTTCACGCTGATGAGGTTCGCGTCGGAGTCCAGGACCACGGTGCCCTCGACGTCGGAGAAGGTGCCGCGGACCTTGGTCACCATGGCGTGCCGGGTGGTGAAGCCGACCTCGCTGTGGGACGGGTCGACGGTGTAGGTGCCGGCGGTCAGGCCGGCGGGAAGGGTGGTCGTGCTCATGGCGTCCTCCAGGGTGGTCGGTGGGGTTGCTGTCATCGTGCCTCAACGTGATTGAGAATTCAACTGTTCCCGCGTAGACTCGCCGCATGGACGGCACCCGGTGGCTCAGCGAGGGCGAGCAGCGCGTCTGGCGCGACTACCTGGAGGCCACGCAGCTGCTCCACGCCCGCCTCGGGCGCGACCTCGACGAGTCGGCCCACGACCTGGTGATGACGGAGTACGAGCTGCTCGTGCGCCTGTCCGAGGCGCCGGGCTGGGCCGTGCGGATGTCGGAGCTGGCCGACGGCCTGGTGCACTCCCGCAGCCGCCTCACGCACACCGCCGCCCGGATGGAGGCCCGGGGCCTGCTGCGTCGCGAGGCCTGCGCCGACGACCGGCGCGGCGTCCTGGCGGTGATGACCGACGCCGGGTACGCCGCGCTCGCGGCCGCCGCGCCGCTGCACGTCGCGGGGGTCCGCGAGCACCTGTTCGACCAGCTCGAGCCCGAGGAGGTCGCCGTGCTCGGCAGGGCGTTCGCCAGGGTCTCCGCGCACCTGCGCGGTGGAGCGCCCGGCTGCGCCGACCGAGCGGCCTCCGCAGCCCGGGACGCCACCGCGGCGGGCGCCGCTCAGGACACGGTCGCGCCGAAGAGCAGCCCGAGCAGGTAGGTCACCGCGGCGGCGGCCGCGCCCACGGCGAGCTGGCGCAGCGCCCGCCCCAGTGGTGGAGCGCCCGAGAGGACGCCGACGACGGCTCCGGTGAGCATCAGCGCCAGGGCCACGAGCACGATCGCCACGACGACCGCTGGGGTGCCGGTCATGCCGAGCAGGAAGGGCAGCACCGGGATCGCCGCCCCCGAGGCGAAGAAGAGGAAGCTGGAGACCGCCGCGCCCACGCCGCTGCCCACGACGTCGTGGTCCAGCGCGTGCGCGTGCACCGCGGACTCGTGCGGCGCCGCCGGCCAGCCGCGCAGGGCGGCGTCGGCGCGCGCGACGGCGTCCTCGGAGGACATCCCGCGGGCGCGGTAGACCAGGGCGAGCTCGTTGGCGTCGACGTCGAGGTGCGGCAGCACCTCCGCGGCCCCGGTGCCGGGCGCGGAGGCGTCGAGCAGCTCGCGCTGGGAGCGCACGGAGATGAACTCCCCGGCGCCCATGGACAGGGCCCCGGCGAGCAGGCCCGACAGGCCCGTGAGCAGCACCGCCCGCGTGCCCAGCCCGCCGCCGATCACGCCGAGGACGAGCGCGAGGTTGCTCACGAGCCCGTCGTTGGCGCCGAAGACCGCCGCGCGGAAGGTGCCCGAGACCCGCGCCCGGCCCCGCGCGGCCAGCCCGCGCATGACCTCCGCGTGCACCCGCTCGTCGGCGGCCATCGCCGCGGTGGCGTCGACGTCGGCGTCCGCTGCGCCGCGGGTCTCCGCGCTCTGCACCATGGCCAGCACGAACACCGAGCTGAACCGCCGCGCCAGCAGGGCCAAGACCCGCGAGCGCAGGTCGGCCCGCACGGGCGCGCCCGCGCGGTCGCCCAGCAGCTCGACCCAGTGCGCCTCGTGGCGGGCCTCCGCCTCGGCCAGCGCCAGGAGGATCTCGCGCTCTTCGCCGCTGCGGCGGGCGGCGAGGTCGCGGTAGACCGCCGCCTCCAGCCGCTCGTCGGCCAGCTGGCGCCGCCAGCGCCGCAGGGTCGCGGGGGAGGGCTCCGGCGCCGTGGTCTGCGGAGTCACCAGGGAAGGGTAGCCACCAGGGCCGCGGGTTGGGTGGCGCGCCCGGTGGGTGGCTCGCGGGCGGCGGAGAGAGGATGGTGCGGTGACCCGCCCCAGCTCCGCCCCGGCCTCCGAGGCCCTCTTCGCCCGCGCCAGCGCCGTCCTGCCGGGCGGGGTGAACTCCCCGGTGCGCGCCTTCCGCGCCGTCGGCGGCACCCCGAGGTTCACCGCCTCGGCCGCGGGGCCGTACCTCACGGACGCCGACGGGCGGCGCTACGTGGACCTCATCTGCTCGTGGGGGCCGATGATCCTCGGGCACGCGCACCCGGACGTCCTGGCGGCGGTGACCGCGGCGGCGGCGAAGGGCTTCTCGTACGGCACCCCCAGCGAGAACGAGGTGGCCCTCGCCGAGGAGCTCGTGGCCCGGGTCGGCCCGGTGGAGCAGGTGCGGCTCGTCAACTCCGGCACCGAGGCGGTCATGGCCGCCATCCGCCTGGCCCGCGGCTTCACCGGCCGCGACGTCGTCGTGAAGTTCGCCGGCTGCTACCACGGGCACGTCGACGCCCTGCTGGCCTCGGCCGGCTCCGGGCTGGCCACGTTCGCCCTGCCGGACACCCCGGGGGTCACGAAGGAGACGGCGAAGGACACGATCGTCCTGCCCTACAACGACGTCCCCGCGCTCGAGGCCGCCTTCGCCGCCCACGGCGAGCGGATCGCCGCGGTGATCACCGAGGCGGCCGTGGGCAACATGGGCGTGGTGGCCCCGCAGCCGGGCTTCACCGAGGCGCTGCTGCGCACGACCCGCGCCCACGGGGCGCTGCTGGTCTCCGACGAGGTGATGACGGGCTTCCGGCTCAGCCGCTCCGGCTGGTACGGCCTGGAGGGCCCCTACGCCGACGGGCTGGCCCCGGACCTGTTCACCTTCGGCAAGGTCATGGGCGGGGGCTTCCCGATGGCGGCCTTCGGCGGCCGCGCCGACGTCATGGCGCACCTGGCCCCGGCCGGGCCGGTCTACCAGGCGGGCACGCTGTCGGGGAACCCGGTCGCCTCCGCGGCCGGCCTGGCCACGCTGCGCGCGTGCACCCCGGAGGTCTACGCCCGGGTGGACGCCGTGGCCGCGACGATCCGCGACGCCGCCTCCGCGGCGCTGGCCGAGGCCGGGGTGGTCCACACCGTCGGGCGCGCGGGCAGCATGTTCAGCATCTTCTTCACCGAGGGCCCGGTGACCGACTACGACAGCGCGCGCCGCCAGGACACCACCGCCTTCGCGGCCTTCTTCCAGGAGATGCTCAGCCGCGGCGTCCACCTGCCGCCGAGCGCCTACGAGTCGTGGTTCGTCTCCGCCGCCCACGACGACGAGGCCGTGGGGCTCGTGCTGGAGGCCCTGCCGCACGCCGCGCGGGCCGCGGCCGCCGCCCAGGGCTGAGCGCCGGGAGCGGCCCCCGAGGGAGTGCGGGCCACCTCACACCCGTGCGCGCCCCCGGGAGCACGGGGCGCACAGGACGGCGCGCGATACTGGAGCCATGCCGCTGACCGCCGTCCACCTGCTGCGCCACGGCGAGGTCCACAACCCCGCGGGCGTGCTCTACGGCCGGCTCCCCGGCTACCGCCTCTCCGAGCTGGGGGAGCAGATGGCCCGCCGGGTCGCCGACACCCTCGTCGCGCAGGGCCACGACGTCGTGGAGGTCACCGCCTCGCCGCTCGAGCGCGCCCAGCAGACCGCGCAGCCGGTCGCGGCGGCGTTCGGCCTCGCCGTGGGCACCGACGAGCGGCTGATCGAGGCCGAGAACCACTTCCAGGGCCTGACCTTCGGGGTCGGCGACGGCGCCCTGACCCACCCCCAGCACTGGTGGGTGCTGCGCAACCCGCTGCGCCCCTCCTGGGGCGAGCCGTACGCCCAGCAGGCCGCGCGCATGCTGGCCGCCGCCCGCGACGCCGCCGCGCGCGCGGCCGGCCACGAGGCCGTGCTCGTCAGCCACCAGCTGCCGATCTGGATGGCCCGCCGCAGCGCCGAGGGCAAGCGGCTGTGGCACGACCCCCGCCGCCGCGAGTGCACCCTCGCGAGCCTGACCACCCTGCGCTTCGACGGCACGGCCCTCGTGGGGGTGGAGTACTCCGAGCCGGCCGGGGCCCTGCTGCCCGGGGCGAACCCGGTGGCGGGCGCCTGATGCGCGCGCGCTCGCGGGGCGCGGCGCTGGCGCTGGCCGCGCTGGCCGCGACCGTCCCGGTGCTGGCCGGCTGCTCCGGCTCGGCGCTGGGGGAGCAGGCGCGCACGGGCGACTCCAAGGGCTACATCTCCGGTGACGGCACCCGCCAGCAGGTGCCCGTCGCCGAGCGCGGGGACCCGGTGGAGCTCACCGGCACCGCCACGGACGGCACCGAGGTCGACGTCGCGGACTGGCGCGGCAGCGTCGTCGTGGTCAACGTCTGGTACGCCGCCTGCGGCCCCTGCCGCGTGGAGGCCCCCGACCTGGCCGCGGTCGCCACCGAGACCGCGCCGGCCGGCGTCCGCTTCGTCGGGGTCAACACCGAGGACGACGCCGGCACCGCGGCGGCCTTCGAGCGCACCTTCTCCGTCCCCTACCCGAGCGTGCTCGACGCCGAGCAGGGCGAGGCGCTGCTGGCGCTGCGCGGCACGGTGCCGCCGCAGGCCGTGCCGTCCACCGTCATCCTCGACACCCTCGGCCGCCCGGCGGCGCGGGTGCTCGGCCGGGTCGAGCCCGACATCCTCACCGGCCTGGTCGAGGACGTGCTCGCGGAGGGCGCCGCGGAAGACCCCGCGCAGGGCCAGGCGCAGGACCCCGCGGAGGCGCGGTGAGCGTCCTCGCGGCCGGTGGCCTGGCCGGGACCGCGCTGGACGGCCCGCTGCTCCTGGCGATCCCCGTGGCGGCGCTCGCGGGCCTGGTCAGCTTCGCGTCCCCGTGCGTGCTGCCGCTCGTGCCCGGCTACCTCGGCTACGTCACCGGGCTGACCGGCGTCGACCTCGAGCGCCAGCGCCGCGGCCGGACGGTGCTCGGGGCGCTGCTGTTCGTCCTCGGCTTCTCCGCGGTCTTCGTCGTCCTGGGCACCGCCTTCGGCGGGCTCGGAGCGCTGCTGCAGCGCTACGACGCCGAGCTGGCCCGCTGGCTGGGTGCGCTCGTCGTCCTCATGGGGCTGGTCTTCCTCGGCGTGGCCCCGGCGCTGACCCGCGAGCGCCGGGTGCGCTGGCGCCCCGCGGCGGGCCTCGCGGGCGCGCCGCTGCTGGGCGTGACCTTCGGGCTGGGCTGGGCGCCGTGCATCGGCCCGACGCTGTCCGCGGTGCTGCTGCTGGCCACCGACGCCGGGACGGCCTGGCGCGGGGCGCTGCTCACCCTCGTCTACTGCCTGGGCCTGGGCCTGCCGTTCGTGCTCGTCGCCCTGGGCCTGGGCCGCAGCCAGCGCCTGCTCGGGGTCCTGCGCCGCCACCGCTTGGCGATCGCCCGCACCGGTGGGGTCGCCCTCGTCGTCATCGGTGTGCTCCTGCTCACCGGCGTGTGGGGCGAGTGGGTGCGCGCGCTGCAGGCGGCGCTGTCGGACTCGTTCGTGACGGTGATCTGAGGTGAGCGCGATCTCCGACGAGGAGCGCACCGAGCAGCTCCCCGAGGGCCACCGCGACGCCTCGACCGGAGGGCCGCCCGTCGGCCTCGGGCTCGTGGGCTGGGTGCGCTGGGCCTGGCGCCAGCTGACGAGCATGCGCACCGCGCTGTTCCTGCTCATGCTCCTGGCGGTCGCCGCGGTGCCGGGCTCGGTGGTGCCCCAGCGCGGGATCGACCCCGTGGTGGTCACCCAGTACGTCGACGAGCACCCCGACCTGGCGCCCTGGCTGGACCGCCTCGGCCTCTTCGACGTCTACGCCTCGCCGTGGTTCTCGGCCATCTACCTGCTGCTGTTCGTCAGCCTCGTCGGCTGCGTCCTGCCGCGCAGCCGCCAGCACCTGCGGGCCCTGCGCACGCCGCCGCCGCGCACCCCCGCCCGCCTGGAGCGGCTGCCCGAGCACCGGCGCTTCGCGGTGGACGCCGGGCCCGGCGCCGACCCGGACGCCGTCCTGGCCGCTGCTCGCACCGTGCTGGCGGGGCGCCGCTACCGGGTCGCCGCGCACCCCGGCTCGCTGGCGGCCCAGCGCGGGGAGCTGCGCGAGACCGGCAACCTCGTCTTCCACCTCTCCCTCGTCGGGGTGCTCGTGGCCGTCGCCCTCGGCGGGCTCTACGGCTACCGCGGCCAGGTGCTGCTGCCCCAGGGCCGCGCCTTCGCCAACTCCCTGGCCGCCTACGACTCCTTCGACCCCGGCACGTGGGCCTCCCCGGAGGACCTGCCGCCGTTCCGCTTCTCCCTGGAGTCGCTGCGCGTGGAGTTCGAGCGCGAGGCCGCCGGCAACCAGTTCGGCGCGGCGCGCGACTTCGAGGCCACCCTCGAGGTCGTCGACGCCCCGGGCGAGGCGCCGCACACCGAGCAGCTGAGGGTCAACGAGCCGCTGCGGGTCGGCGGCGCTGCGGTGTACCTCGCCGGCAACGGCTACGCCCCGGTGATCACCGTGCGCGACGCCGACGGCGAGGTGGCCTTCTCCGGGCAGGTGCCCTCGCTGCCCCAGGACGCCAACTACGCCTCGCGCACCGTGGTCAAGGTCACCGACGCGGCGCCGGAGCAGCTGGGCCTCGTCGGCACGCTGCTGCCGACCGCGGTGGTCGACCCCCAGCTGGGGCCGATCTCGGTCTTCCCCGACGCCGACGACCCCCGGCTCTTCTTCACCGTCTGGGAGGGCGACCTGGGCCTCGACGGCGGCGTGCCGCAGAACGTCTACGAGCTCGACACGACGGAGATGGCCCAGCTGACCAGCGACGACGGCGAGCCGTTCCGCGCCGCGCTCGCGCCGGGGGACAGCATCGACCTGCCCGGCGGGCGCGGCACCGTGACCTTCGACCGCCTCGAGCGCTACGCCGGCATCACCATCCGCCACGACCCGGCGCGCGGGGCGGCGCTGGTGTTCTCGCTGCTGGCGATCGCCGGGCTCACCGCCTCGCTGTTCGTGCCGCGCCGGCGCCTGTGGGTGCGCGCGGTCGCCGTGGGCGCCACCGGCGACGCGGCGGGCGGCCCCCGTACGCTGGTCGAGGTGGCCGCGCTGGCCCGCAGCGAGGACCCGGGGCTGGCGCAGGAGACCGACGCGGTGGTGGCGGCGCTGCGCGCCGCGCTGGGCCAGCAGGAGCTCCACGACGGACCGCAGGACGAGCAGGGAGCAGGGAGCGCATCGTGAGCGTGGACACCGCGCTGGCGGAGACCAGCAACAACCTCGTCTACTCGGCGATGGCGGTCTACACGATCGCCCTGGGGGCGTTCGCGGTCGACCTCGCCGGCCTCGGCGACGCCGCGCGCGACCGGGCCCGCGAGCGGGCCCGCGCCCAGCGGGAGACGGTGGGGGCGAGCGTGGGCTCGGGTGGCTCGTCCTCCGCGCTCGCGCGGACGGCGTCCACCGGGCCGAGCGCCGCGCGCACCGAGGCCCTGCAGGGCGAGCGCCGCGCCGCCCGGATCGCCGTCGCCATGACCTGGCTCGCGCTGCTCCTGCACGCCGGCGCCGTGGTCGCCCGCGGGGTCTCGGCCAGCCGGGTGCCCTGGGGCAACATGTACGAGTTCACCCTGACCGGCTCGGCTGTGGTGACCGCCGTGTTCGCCGTCACGCTGCTGCGCCGCGACCTGCGCTTCCTCGGCGCCTTCGTCATCGGCCCGGTGCTGCTGTCGCTGGGGCTCGCGGTCGCCGTCCTCTACACCGAGTCGGCGCAGCTGGTGCCGGCGCTGCAGAGCTACTGGCTCGTCATCCACGTCTCGATCGCGTTCGTCTCCAGCGCGCTGTTCACCATCGCCTTCTCCTCCACCGTGCTGCAGCTCGTGCAGGAGCGGCGCGAGCAGGCCCGCGCTCTCGGCCGCCCCCCGCGCGGTGGCCGGTTCATGGACGCGCTGCCGCCCTCGGAGGAGCTCGAGCGCGCCAGCTACCGCCTCATCGCCGTGTCGTTCCCGCTGTGGAGCTTCACCCTCGTCGCCGGCGCGATCTGGGCCGAGGTGGCCTGGGGCCGGTACTGGAACTGGGACCCCAAGGAGGTGTGGACGTTCGTCATCTGGGTCGTCTACGCCGCCTACCTGCACGCCCGGGCCACCGGCGGCTGGGGCGGACGCCGGGCCGCGTGGGTCTCGGTCGCCGGCTTCGTCTGCCTGCTCATCAACTTCGGCGTGGTCAACGTCTTCTTCCCCGGCAACCACTCCTACGCCGGCATCGGCTGACACGGCCCCACCCGACCGCACTTCTGCCCGGAAGTGCTGTTCGCGGCGGCTCAGAGACCGCACTTCTGCCCGGAAGTGCTGTTCGCGAGACCTCAGGGACCGCACTTCTCCGGAGAAGTGCGGTGAGGGGTGCGGCCGGGTCAGGGCTCCTGGCCGCGGCGGCGCTCCTGGTCCAGGCGCCAGAGGAACTCGGGGTCGTCGTCCGGGGCGACCGGGCGCTGCGTCCGCGCTGGAGGGGCCGAGGGGCCGCGGCGGTGGCCCAGCAGCAGCCACGCCAGGGCGCCCAGCGGCGGCAGCAGGAGGATGAGCAGGATCCACGCCCACCGCGGCGGGCCGATGACCTCGGCGTCCGGGCTGCGCAGGCAGTCCACCAGCGCGTAGACGACCACGACCAGCACGACCAGACCCACCAGCGACGGCACCGGCACATCGTAGGCGCCGCCGCTGCGGGCCTAGGCTTGCCGCGTGGTCCCGTTCCTGCGCTACACGCTGCTCCGCTTCACCCTGCTCGTCGCCGTCGGCGGGCTCCTGTACCTCGTGGGCCTGCGCGACCTGCTGTGGGTGGTCCTGACGGTCGTGCTCTCGGCGGCGCTGTCATACCTGCTGCTCGCCGGGCCCCGGCAGGTGGTCGTGGAGCGGATGGAGCAGCGGGCCGCGGCGCGCACCGCGCGGGCGCCCCGGGTGGACGAGGACGCCGCGATCGAGGACGCCGCCGCGCAGCAGCGCCGCGACGGCCCGCCCGCGCCCTGACGCGCTAGCCGACCACCGCGACGCTGGACCCCGCGGCCAGGCCCACGCCGAGCAGCAGCGCGTAGACCAGCTGGAGCGACCCGGTGTGCCCGAGGACGCGCACGAGGGCCCGCCCGCTGGCGCCGGTGATGACGTCCGCGGCCGGGCGCAGGGCGAGGAAGAGCGCGAGCAGGGCGGCCAGCGCCCCGGGGGCGGTGCGTGCGGTGGCGCCCGCGAGCACGAACGGGATGACGAGCAGCGCCACGAAGAGCCACCGCGTGGCGGGCGCGCCGATGCGCACGGCGAGGGTGCGCTTGCCGGCGACCGCGTCGGTGGGCACGTCGCGCAGGTTGTTGGCCACGAGGATGGCGCAGGCCAGCGAGCCGACCGCCACCGCGCCGGCCCAGGCCGGGCCGCTGACCCGCCCCGCCTGCGTGTAGGTGGTGCCCAGCGTGGCGACGAGGCCGAAGAAGACGAAGACGAACACCTCGCCCAGGCCGGCGTAGCCGTAGGGGCGCGGGCCGCCGGTGTAGGTCCACGCGGCGACGACGGCCGCGGCGCCCACGGCGAGCAGCCACCACTGCCCGGACAGCGCCACGAGCACCGTGCCGGCCACGGCCGCGACGCCGAACGCCGCGAACGCGGCCCGCTTCACCGCGCCGGGCCGGGCCAGCCCCGAGCCGGTCAGGCGCAGCGGCCCGACCCGGTCGGCGTCGGTGCCGCGGATCCCGTCGGAGTAGTCGTTCGCGTAGTTGACGCCGATCTGCAGCGCCAGGGCCACGAGCGCGGCGAGGAGCGCGCGGGGCGCCGAGCCCTCGCCCATGCCGACCGCGGCGCCGGTGCCGACGAGGACGGGGGAGATCGCGGCGGGCAGCGTCCTCGGTCGGGCTCCCTGGATCCACTCACCGGTGCTGGCCACGAGGGTCCAGGCTAGCCGCCCCCGGCCAGCCGCTGGGCCGCCAGCGCCCCCGCCGCCACCCGATCGGGCTTGCCCACCCCCCGCAGCGGCAGCGCCGGCACGCTGAGCAGCGCCCGCGGGGCGGCGGCGGCGCCGAGCCGCTCGGCCACCGCGGCCCGCGCCTGCTCCAGCGAGGGGGGCCCGGACGCCGCGGCGACGACGAGGGCGACCACGCGCTGGCCCCACTCGGGGTCGGGCACGCCGACCACGAGCACCTCCGCGACGCCGGGCAGGGCGCCGAGCACCGCCTCCACCGCCGCGGGGGCCACCTTGCGCCCGCCGGTGACGAGGACGTCGTCCAGGCGCCCGAGCACGCGCAGGACGCCGTCCGCACCCACCTCCCCGGCGTCGCTCGTGGCGAACCACCGCTGCCCGTCGCGCTCGACGAACGCTGCGGCGGTGAGGTCGGGGCGCCCGCGGTAGCCGCGGGCCAGCACCGGACCGCCCAGGCGCACCCGCCCGTCGGGGTCCAGGGCCACGGCGACGCCGTCCAGCGGGCGCCCGTCGTAGACGCAGCCGCCGCTGGTCTCGGTGCCGCCGTAGGTGCGCACGACGCGGACGCCGGCGCTCTCGGCCCGCGCGAGCAGCGAGGGCGCGGCGGCCGCCCCGCCCAGGAGGACGGCGTCCAGCCCGGCGAGCGCGTCGGCGGCCGCGCGGTCGTCGAGGAGGCGCACGAGCTGGGTCGGGACGAGGGAGGCGTACCGCCGGCTGCCGGCCGAGCGGAGGAGGTCGTGCAGGGCTGAGGTGACGGCGGCGGTGCTCGCCGAGGCGGCGACGACCGGCGCGGTCCCGCCCACGACGCTGCGCACGAGCACCTGCCAGCCGGCCACGTGCTCCAGCGGCAGGGCCAGCAGCCACCGGCCGGGCCCGCCCAGCCGGTCGGCCGTGGCGAGCGCGGAGGCGGTGAGGGCCGCAGCGCCGAGCTCGACCACCTTGGGCTCGCCGGTCGAGCCCGATGTGCCGACGAGCAGCGCCACGTCGTCCTCGACCGGCTGCTCGGGGCGGGCCGCGGCGGCCAGCGCGGCGCCGGGGGCGCCCGCGGGTACCGGGGCCAGGGCGGGGCCGGCCCCGGACAGGGCCGCCTCGAGGGCGCCCAGCAGCCCCGGCACGTCGGCCGGGGCGGGTGCGGTCAGGACTCGTGCGCTCGCCACGGCCCGACGGTAGGCCAGCGGGTGCACGGGGGCGGAGCGGGTGGACGGGGGCGCTGCGGGTACGGGGGGCGCATGGCGGAGCAGCGCGGCGGGCGGCCGGACCACCACGACCCCACGGCGCGGGTCTTCCGCGCCGCGCCCGCCTACAGCGCGCTCACCCTGCGCCTGGTGCTGGCCTCCTTCGGCCTCCTGTTCTGGGCGGCGATCGGGATCGCGACGGTCGTGCTGGGCGGCGCGACGTGGCTCGTCGTCCTCGCCGTCGTCCTCGTGGTGGTCTCGGTCGTCGACCTCGTCGTCGTGGCCCGGCGCAAGCGCCGCGGCGAGCCGGGCTGAGCAGCCTCAGCCCACGCGGTCCAGCAGCACGGCCACACCCACCGCGACGGCGGCCATGACCGCCAGCGAGCCCCACAGGACGAGGTTCGCCAGGAGGGTGTCGCGGCGGCGCCGGGCGGCGACGGCGGACGCCGGCTCGAACGGGTCGGTCACCGGGTCGACCGGCACCCGGTGGGCCAGCGCCCCGGCCACCACGAGCGCCACGCCGAGCAGCAGGGGCAGCGCGGCGGGCACGGTCAGCGCCCACCGGTCCCCGAGCAGGGCGAGGGCGAGCACCCCGACCGTCGCCAGGGCCACGACGCGCAGGATCCGCCCCGCGACGGCGGCGCGGGACCCGGTGGCGACGATCTGCTCGAGCAGCCACGGCGCCGCCGTCCCGGCCGCCACCGCGGCGACGACCGGCACCGGCCCCAGGTCCGCCCGGTCGCCGGTGGCCAGGGCCGAGGCGCCGTCGACGAGCCACCACGCGCCGAGGAAGAGGGCGGCGCCCTGGACCTGGCCGGCGATCCGCTCGCGCCGCGGCTGCGGCGGGGCGTCGGCGGCCAGGGCGGCGGCGTAGTCCGCGGCGCTGCCGAACGCCTGCACGGGATCCTCGCCCGACTCGGCCAGGTGCGCGCGGACCTCGGTCAGGACCTCCCCGATGCGGGGACCGGGCACGTCCTCCATCCGCAGGGCGAGGAGGAGGTCGGCGCAGTAGCGGCGGACCTCGGGGCGCTCGACGACGGTCATGACCGGCCTCCTGTGGCGAGGGGAACGACGGGGGTGACGGGGGTGACGGGAACCACGGGGGCGACGGGCTCGGGCAGCAGGGCGGTGGTCAGCGCGGTGAAGTCGCGCCAGCGGTCGGACTGGACGCGCAGCCGCTCCCGGCCGGCGGGCGTGGTCGTGTACCACTTGCGGCCCGGCCCGGACGCGCCCTCGCGCCAGGTGGCGGCCACGGCGCCGTCGTCCTCCAGCCGCCCCAGCAGCGGGTAGAGGGTGCCGCCCTTGACGGCCCCGAACCCGGCCTCCTCGAGGGCGGCGGCGATCCGGTAGCCGTAGGTCTCCCCGCGGTCGACGACCGCGAGGACGGCGAGCTCGAGCACGCCGCGCAGCCACTGCGCGGGCCAGGCGGCCTCCACGTCGCTCGAGCTCATGGCGACGATGGTGTCACTACCTAGGTAGCAGCGCTACCCCCGCGGCAGCGTGTCGCCCGCTCGGCGCGCGCGACCGCGCGCAGCCGGACAGGATCGGTGCCCAGGCCGGACCCCGCAGAGAGGACATCGCCGATGAGCGAGCAGCCCGACCACCAGGTCGAGGACGTCGAGCTGGACCAGACCGTCGCCCCCCGCCCGGAGGAGGAGGTCGCCGACGCCGCCCGCGCCGACACCGGGACGCTCTGAGCCGCCCGGCGCGGCGCGGTGGACGCGCCGGCGGGTCAGCTGAGCCGCTGCTGCAGGTGGACGTCGACCAGCTCACCGGCGTCGGCCTTGCCGATGGTCCTGCACAGCGCCACGCGCAGCGGCAGCCAGTGCGGTCCGCCGCCCGAGGGCATGAGGGTGGCCTCGAAGGGGTGGCCGTCGAGGGATCCGGTGACCTTGACCGCACGCCGGGTGCCGAGGAGCTCGTCGGAGCCGGCCAGCTCGAGGTAGGTCGGGAACGCGCCGTCCTTGCGGATGGCTGCGGTGAACGAGGCGTCCAGCGGCCCGGCGTGGCTCGTGCTCGGCATGGGGGTCCCTCCAGCGGTCGCAGTCGCGGGCGCGGTCTCGCGCCCGTCCAGGAGACTCCGGGCAGCGGCCGGAGTCATCGCTCAGCCGGTCGGTGGCTGGCGGACGAGCACCGGCACGGAGCGCACGCCCACCCGCACGGCCGCGCCCGGAGCCAGCCCGCCGGCCTCCGCGGTGGGCAGCTGGGCCACGAGGCGCTCGCCGTCCGACAGGCCCACGGTGATCCTGCTGGTGGGGCCGAGGAACGAGGAGCTGAGCACCGTGGCGGGCACACCCGGGGCGGTGCCCGCGGCCGAGAGGATCACGTCCTCCGGGCGCAGCAGCGCCGTGCCGGGCCCGTCGGACGCGCTGCCCAGCACGGGCTGGCGGGCGCCCAGCAGCTCGGCGACGCCACCCGAGACCACGCAGGGCACCCGGTTGACCTGCCCGACGAACTCCGCGACGAAGGCCGTCGCGGGACGCCGGTAGACGGCCTCGGGCGCGTCGAGCTGCTCGATCCGGCCGGCGCGCATCACCCCGACCCGGTCGGCGACCGCGAGGGCCTCCTCCTGGTCGTGGGTGACGAGCAGCGTCGTCGTGCCGACCTCGGTCTGGATCCGGCGGATCTCCTCGCGCAGCTGGGCGCGCACCTTCGCGTCCAGCGCCGAGAGCGGCTCGTCGAGGAGCAGCACCTGGGGCTCGATCGCCAGGGCCCGGGCCAGGGCCACGCGCTGCTGCTGCCCGCCGGAGAGCTGGGAGGCGTAGCGGTTCGCCTGCTCGGACAGCCCCACGAGCTCCAGGGACTCCATCGCCCGGCGGCGGCGCTCGGCGGCCCCGACCCCGCGCAGGCGCAGCCCGAACGCCACGTTGTCGAGGGCGTCGAGGTGCGGCAGCAGGCTGTACGCCTGGAAGACCATGCCCATGTCGCGGCGGTGGGCGGGCACCCGCGCCAGGTCGCGCCCGCCGACGACGACGCGGCCGGCGTCCAGGCGCTCGAGCCCGGCGAGCGCGCGCAGCGCGGTGGTCTTGCCGCAGCCCGACGGGCCGAGGAGGGCGACGAGCTCTCCGGGGTGCAGCGCGAGGTCGAGGGAGTCCAGGGCGAGGACGTCGCCGAAGCGGCGGGTCAGGCCCTCCAGGCGCACCTCGACGCCGGTCGCGCCCCGGCCGGTGGTCGCGGTCGCGTCGGGGGAGGGGCGGGTGGCGGTCATCGCGGGCTCCGCAGGGTCGGGACCGGCCGCAGGCGCCCGCGCCGGCGGGCGCGCGCTCCCGGGCCGGGCAGCAGGGACAGGGCCAGGAGCAGGGCGAACGCCACCAGCAGCGACGCGAGCGAGGCGGCGACCGAGACGCCCGCGTCGCGCTTGCCGACGGCGTTGATCGCCACCGGCAGCGTGTCGTAGTTGAGCAGCGAGGCGAAGGTGAACTCGCCCAGCACGAGCGCGACGGTGAGGAACGCCGCCGAGAGCACCGCGCCGCGCAGGTTGGGCAGCAGCACCCGCAGCAGCACGGTGGGCCAGCGGGCCCCGAGGCTGCGCGAGGCCTCGACGAGGGTGAGGACGTCGAGGCTGCGCAGGCCGGCGTCCAGCGCCCGGTGCGCGAAAGGCAGCGCCAGGACCACGTACGCGAAGACCAGCGTCAGCGACGAGCCGCCGAAGAGGTAGGTGACCCAGGCGTAGACCGGGGCGATGCCGACCACGACGACGATCGCCGGCACCGCCAGCGGCAGCAGGCACAGCACCTCCACCGCGCGCCTGGCCCAGGGCAGGCGCAGGGTGACGAGCAGCATCGTCGGCAGGAGCAGGGCGATCACGGCGACCGCCGTCACGGCGGCGAGCTCCAGCGAGGCCGCGATGGCGCGCACGAGCGGCGGCGACTCCAGCAGCGCCGCCCAGTCCTCGCCGCTGCGCCCGCCGGTGGGGGTGCGGGTGCTGAAGTCGAGCATCGCCAGCAGGGGGAGGGCGAAGAAGACCGCGGCGAGGCCCAGGACGCTCCAGCGCAGCGCCCGCAGGCGGCCCGTGCTCACCGGGCCGACCCGGTGACCCAGCGGGAGGTCCGCCGCTGCAGCAGGGCCTGTGCGGCCATCACGGCGACCACGACGACGACCATGCCGAGGGCGAGCACCTGGCCCAGGTCGGCGCGGCCGAGCAGCACCTCGCTCGTCAGGGCCGCCCGGATCTGCAGCGGCACGATCGGCGAGCCCTGGCTGACCAGGGCCGCCGCGGTGGCGTAGGCCGACATGGCGTTGGCGAACAGCAGCAGCGCGCTGCCGCCGAAGGCCGGGGCCAGCAGCGGCCCGGCGACGTGTCGCCAGTACTGCCAGGTCGAGCCGCCGAGGGTGACCGTCGCCTCCCGCCACTGCGGGCGGACGCCGTCCAGCGCCGGCAGGAAGACGATCACCATGAGCGGGATCTGGAAGAACGTGTAGACGAGGACCAGCCCCGGCATGTCGAACAGCCAGACCCCCCCGCTGAAGATGTCGATCCCCAGGGCGTCGCGCAGCCACAGCGTCACCACGCCGGAGACGCCCACGGTGGCGATGAAGGCGAACGCGAGGGTGACCCCGCCGAACTGGGCCAGCACCCCGCAGGCGCTGGTGACCACGCGGCGGACGATCCCCTCCTGCGGACCCGACGCGACCGCGTGGGCGAGCAGGGCGCCGAGCACGGCGCCGATCGCCGCGGTCGAGGCCGACAGCCAGGTGCTGCGCGCGAACGCGCGCAGCACCGTCGGGTCGCCGAAGGCGGTGAGCCCTGACAGCGACGGCCGCCCGTCCTGCGACAGGGCGCCCACCACCACGACGACCGTGGGGATGAGGAGGAAGAGCACCACCACGGTCGCGAAGGGCAGCAGCCCGGCCGCGGCCAGCAGGCCGGCGCGCGTGGCGCCGGCCCGCCTCACGAGACCGCCTGGGCCCAGGTGGAGGCCAGCTGCTGCGCCCCGGCGTCGCTCTGCTCGGGCGTGAGCACGACCGGCTCGCCCTCGACGGCGGGCAGCGCCGACCACGCCTCCTCGTCGATGGTGCCGGCCTCGACCATGGCCTCGGCGCGCACGGGGCGCGCGCCGCCGGCCAGCCAGAGGTTCTGGCCCTCGTCGGAGAAGAGGAACTCCTGCCACAGCCGCGCGGCGGCCGGGTGGGGCGCGTCGGCGTTGATCGCCTGGTGGTAGTACGACGCGGTCACCGCGTCGGACGGGACGACGACCTCCCAGGTCGGCAGCTGCGCGGTCTGGGCGGCGTTGGTGTAGTCCCAGTCGATGACGACGGGGGTCTGCCCGGAGGCGATCGTGGCCGGCGTCGGGTCGACCGGCAGGAAGTTGCCGGCCGCCTTGAGCTGGCGGAAGAAGTCCACGCCGGGCGCGAGGTCGTCGGCCGAGCCGCCGGAGGCCAGCGACGCCATGACGACGCCGGCGAAGGCCGCGCCCGCCTGCGTCGGGTCGCCGTTGAGGGCGACGGCGCCGCGGTACTCGGGCGCGAGCAGGTCGGCCACGGACGCCGGGGCCGGCACCTTGGCGGAGTCGTAGCCGATCGACATGTTGCCGCCGTAGTCGTTGACCCACAGCCCCGTCGGCTCCTTGAAGCCCTCGGGGACGGTGTCCCAGGTCGCCACCTGGTACGGGGCGAACATGTCGGTGTTGGCCAGCGCCACGGCCTGCCCGAGGTCGAACACGTCGGGGGCGCGGTCGCCGCCCGCGAGCCGCTTCGCGGCGTCGATCTCCTCCTGGCTGGCGGCGTCGGGCTGGTCGGAGTTGACCGTGATGTCGTACTCGGCCTCGAAGGCCTCGATGATCGCGCCGTAGTTGGCCCAGTCCGGCGGCAGGGCGATGACGTTGAGCTCGCCCTCGGCCTCGGCGGCCTCGACCAGCGCCTCCATGCCCCCGAGGTCCTCCGCGCTGGTGGCGGTGGCCGCGTCGGAGGAGGCCGACTCCTGCTCGCGCTCGGGCGGCGCGCACGCGGCGGTGGCGAGGACGACCGCGCTGGCGCCCAGGACGGCGGCGCAGCGGAGGGTGGACGGGCGCATCAGTGCCTCTTCCGTTCGTGGAGCAAGATCAGGACTGGGCCCGACGCTTCCCCTGCGAGTCGACGGGACCGGGACGCCCAGGTGTCCCTGCGGCGTCCGGCCGGTGGCCACATGATGCTCAGGCGCGTGCAGCCGGGGCAAACCCCCGCGCCGCGGCGGCGGCCGGAGCCGCAGCGCGCCACCACGCGGCGAAGGCCTCCGGGTCCAGCGGCCGGCTGTGGTGGAAGCCCTGGCTCTCGTCGCAGCCGAGCTCGCGCAGCCGCTCCAGGGTGGTCGCGTCCTCCACGCCCTCCGCCACCATGCGCAGCCCGAGCTGGTGCGCCAGGTCGATCGTGCTGGCGACGATCGCGGCCGCGCGGGCGTCGGCGAGCAGGTCGGCGGTGAAGGAGCGGTCGAGCTTGAGCTCCCCGACCGGGAGCTGGCGCAGGTAGGCCAGCGAGGAGTACCCCGTGCCGTAGTCGTCGATGCTCACCGTCACGCCCAGGTCGGCCAGCGCCCGGGTGACGCGCAGGCTGCGGGCGGGGTCGCTCATGAGCACGCTCTCGGTCACCTCGAGCACCAGGACGCCGGCGGGCACCCGGTGCGCCGCGAGCAGGTCCGCCACCCGGGCGGGCAGGGCCACGTCGAGGAGGCTGCTGGCCGACAGGTTCGCCGAGACGCGCAGCGGCGTGCCCGCCGCCGACCACGCCGCCGCCTGCGCCACGGCCTGGGCCAGGACCCGGTCGGTGAGGGCGCCCATGAGGCCGTGCTGCTCGGCCAGGTCGAGGAAGTCGTCGGGGGCGATCAGCCCGTGCACGGGGTGCTGCCAGCGGACGAGGGCCTCGGAGCCGACCACCCGGCCGGTGCTGATCTCGAGCTGCGGCTGGTAGTGCAGGACCAGCTGCTCCTCGGCGAGCGCGACGCGCAGGTCCTCCACCAGCGCCAGGCGGCCGCGGCCGTCGGCGTCCAGGGACGGGTCGTAGACGACGACGGAGGACCCGGCGCGCTTGGCGGCGTACATCGCGGCGTCCGCGCGCCGCAGCAGGGCCGTGGGGTCGGTGCCGTGCTCCGGACTGGCCGCCACGCCCGTGCTGACCGCCACGTGCACCGCCATGTCCGCGAGGACGAACGGCTCGTGCAGCGAGCGGACCACCGCGCCGGCGCGCTCGCGGGCGGTGGCGCTGTCGGCCCCGGCCAGGACGAGGGCGAACTCGTCACCGCCGAGGCGCGCCAGCAGGTGTCCGGGACCGTCGGGGCCGGCGGGCAGGAGGGCGCCGCGCAGCCGGCCCGCGACCATGCGCAGCAGGTCGTCGCCCGCGCTGTGGCCCAGCCCGTCGTTGACCTCCTTGAACCGGTCGAGGTCGAGGAGCACCAGGGCCGCGCGGCCCCCGCCGGCCGTCACGCGGTCGAGGTGGCGCACCAGCGCGCGGCGGTTGGCGACGCCGGTCAGGTCGTCGGTGAGGGCCTCCTGCCGCGACCTGGCGAGGTGGGTGAGGTCCTGCACGAGGTGCAGCAGCCGTCCGCCGACCCCGAGCACCGCCAGCGCGGCGAGCCAGACGGACGGGTCGGTCAGGTCGTGGTCGCGGTCCAGGACGAGCAGCGTCGTGCCGGCCAGCAGCACGACGAGGGCGCCGGTGGCGGGGGCGGCCGGCGTGGCCGTGCCGGGTGGCGCGGGCGACGGTCGCAGCACGGCGGCGCCCGCGACGAGCAGCGAGCAGGCACCCCACCCGAGCGCGGACCACAGCGCCCGCTGGCCGTCGGCGGAGGAGGCGGACAGCGGGGCCGAGGCGTCCGCGACCAGCGCGGCCAGCAGGGCGGAGCTGACCATCCACGACCGGGGGTCGCGCACCAGGGACCCGATCGACAGGACGGTCAGGGCGGTGCCCAGGACCGAGACCTCCGCGCCGACGCGCAGGAGCCACAGCTGCTGCTCCGTGCCGCTCCAGCCGTCCAGGGACGAGCCCGGGCCGGTCAGCGCGGCGTTGCCGATGGCCGCCAGGACGAGGACGGCGCTGAGGCCGTTGAGCCAGTCGCCCGGGTCGGAGAGCGCGGTGCGCAGGCGGTTCCAGCGCACCAGGCCCTGGTAGACCAGCGGGCACGCGGCCAGGGCGGCCGCGCTCTGCGGGACCAGGGCGGTGCCGTCGTCCACCCCTGGGACGGCGAGCAGCAGGCGGGTCGCCGCCGAGCCCGCGGCCACGACCGTCAGCGCCCAGGCGAGCCAGCGCCAGACGTCGGCCTCGGCCACCACGCGCCGCACCCGCCACCAGACCAGGGC
>NZ_JBZYWI010000040.1:0-22333 GCF_058932755.1 Quadrisphaera sp. DVD1 | reverse complement strand
GCCCCGGCGGGCGCAGCGGCCGCAGGCGGTGGCCTTCCCCTCGTGCACCGCGACGATGTTCGGCCCCACCGACGGCGGCCCGGGCGTCGGCGGCGCGTTCCTGGCCCTGTGCGAGCGGGCCGGCGTCGAGGTGCGCGTCCCGGACGCGATCGCCTCGCTGTGCTGCGGGACGCCGTGGAGGTCCAAGGGCCTCGCGGACGGCTACGCCGCCATGCGCGCGCGGGTCGCCCCGGCCCTGCGGGAGGCCAGCGGCGGCGGTGCGCTGCCCGTGGTGGTCGACGCGGCGTCCTGCACCGAGGGCCTGGTGCGCCTGCTCGCCGACGAGGAGGGCATCACCGTCGTCGACGCGGTCGCGTTCGTCGACGCCGTCGTCCTGCCGCGGCTGCCGGCGGCTCGGCGCCTTCCCTCCCTCGTCGTCCACCCCACCTGCTCGTCCGCGCAGCTCGGCCTCGACCCCGCGCTGCTGCGGGTGGCGGCCGCCGCCGCAGACGAGGTGGTGCAGCCCGACGACTGGGGCTGCTGCGCGTTCGCGGGCGACCGCGGGCTGCTGCACCCGGAGCTGACCGCCTCCGCGACCGCGGCCGAGGCCCGCTCGGTGCGCGCGCACCCTGCCACGGCCCACGCGTCGGTGAACCGCACCTGCGAGCTCGGGATGACGCGGGCGACCGGGCACCCGTACCGGCACCTCCTCGAGGTCCTCGAGGAGGTCACCCGCCCCCTCGCCGACCCGGGCCCCGCGGCGAGGAGCGCCTGACGCGCGACGCCCTGGCGTCGGCCCCTCGCCACCACGACGCACGGCGCCACCACCAGCCCACGACCGAGGAGCACCTCCGATGTCCATGACCAGCGCTCAGCTGATGCACGCGAACCTGATCGAGGTGTTCGGCGAGCGCGATCCCCAGCGGCGCGCTGCGGCGATCGCCCGGACCTACTCCGAGGACGTGGTCTTCTTCGACCCGGACGAGGTGGTCCACGGCCACGAGGCCCTCGGCGAGAAGGTCCAGCAGCTGCTCGACGGCGCGCCGGGCTTCGTCTTCACCCCTGTGGGGCCGCTCCACGAGCACCACGACCTCGCCGTGCAGGCATGGGGGTTCGGGCCCGAGGGCGCACCTCCCGTGGTCACCGGCATGGACGTCGTCCACCTGCAGGACGGGCGGATCACCTCGATGCACACGTTCCTGGACGCCTGACGGCTCCGGCGGGCGGCACCGAGGCCGAACAGGTGGGCGTCTCGAACAGCGCCCGCAGCGGGGCGCCCCGCGCCTCACACCTCCGCGGCGCGCGTGACCCACAGCTGGGGGGTGACGAGCACGCGCCCTGACGGCGGGGTGGACCCCGGCACGAGGGTGAGGTCGTCGCTCCGGTCGCCGACCCGCAGCGCGAGCGCCGCGCCGGGCCGGTCGAGGAGCAGGCGCACGTCCACGCCCTCGGCCGGCGCCCCCTCGAGGACGAACCCGAACTCCCAGGGCCCCCGCGGCCCGTTCACCGGCAGGTCGCGCCCGGCGACGCTCGCCTCGCGCACGGAGGCGGCGCCGGCGGGCACCCACAGCCCCACCGCAGGCGCGCCGCGGGCCGAGCGCACTCGCAGGACGAGCTCGCGCTGCTCGCCCCGGCGGGCGTCGGAGACCACGGTGACCTCCGGCGGCGCCAGACCCACGGCCGGCGCGGTGCCGTGTGCCAGCGCCCGCCCGTCCGCCCCGGGGAGGAGGGCGTCGAGCGCGGCCGGCGGCTCGGTCAGCAGCGAGGCGCTCCACGCGCTGCGGGGCTGCTGCCACGAGGCCCACCGGGCGTGCCCGGTGTCGGCGTCCAGCCCGTAGAGCAGCTGCTCCTGGCGCGGAGGCGTGGCCCCCTCGCGGTTGACGACCAGGCCGACCCCCGCGCACGCCGCCGCCAGCGCCAGCGCCACCGACGGCGCCACGACCACGCGCCACCAGCCGCGCCCCCGCCCGCTCCCCCGCCGCGGACGCCAGGCGAGCGCCACGACCGGCAGCACCAGCAGCACGAAGAGGCCGGCCGTCGCCGCACTGACCGGCCCGCCCAGCGACAGGCCGATGTCGAAGCCGAGCCAGATGGCCGGGCCGAGCAGCACAGCGACCCCGGCGAGCGCCAGGACCACGACCACGACCCGCGCCACGCCCCACCGCCGAGGCAGCACGTCGTGCACGACCGCCCCGGCGCTCGCGCACAGCGTCGGCAGGACCAGCGCCCCGGAGACGCCGGGAACGGCCAGGGCGACCAGCGCGCCGACGAGCGCGAGGACGACGAGCGCCCCGACGGCGAGGGCGTCAGCGCCCGCCCACCGGCTCACCGGCCCGACCACGGCGAGCGCCGCACCGAGCGCGGCCAGCAGCACCGCCGCCTGGTGCGGCAGGGGGTGGTAGGGCTCCCCGACCACGGACGAGGCCTGCCCGGGGTCGAGGCCGAGGGCCGCGACCCAGACCGCCCACCCGGCGAGGCCCGCGACCGCCAGCGCGAGCACCGCCGCGACGGCGCCCAGGGCGGCGCGGGGCAGGGTCAGCGCCCGTCGGCGCCGGCGGAGCACCAGCACCAGCACGGCGAGGGCCAGGCCGACGAGGGCCAGCGGCGTCTCGATCCCGGCCGGGTAGCGCAGCAGCCCCCACGGCAGGGTGGTGACCACCTGCTCGTCCCCGCGGGCGACGTCCTCCAGGTCCAGCGCAGCGAGGTGGCGAGCGACCGCGAGGCTGGTGCTCCCCATCTGCTGCACGGACGCCGCGCTCAGCTGCTCGAGGTCGTCGGTGGGCGAGTGGTAGTGCGCCCCACCGGCGGAGATCGCCGTGTCGAGCGCGTGCAGCCCCGCCGCGGCGAAGGGGGTGTAGTCCGTCCCGTTGGGCAGGGCGTCGAAGGCGGCCTCGGCGGCGGACTCCGCCATCGCGCCCGGCGACTGCGCCAGGGCGTCGAGCAGCACCTCGTTGGGCGAGGTCATCCGGAAGGTCAGCGGGGTGCCGCGCGCCCCGCGGGCCTCGTGGTTGAGCACCACGGTCGGGCCCAGGGCGGCGGCGCGCTCGCGGGCGAACGCCTCCGCCCCCAGCAGCCCGGCCTCCTCTGCGTCGGTGAGCAGCACCACGACGTCGTTGCGCGGCGGCGCGGCGCCTCCCGCCGTGAGCGCCCGGGCGACCTCGAGGAGCACCGCCATCCCGATGCCGTCGTCCGCGGCCCCCGGCGCGCCGGCGACGGTGTCGTAGTGGGCGGCGAGCAGCACCGTGCCGGTGGGGTCGGAGCCGGGCAGGGTCGCGACGACGTTGCGCACGAGCGCCACCGGCTGCGTGCCCGGCTCGACGACGTCCGTGGCCCCGACCGCCTCCTGCACCTCCGCGCGCCAGCCCAGCCCGCTGAGGGTGGCGAGCAGGTGCTCGCGCGCGCGAGCGTGCTCGCCCGACCCGACGGGGCGCGGGGCGACGGCCACCTGCCCGAGCTCGTCGAGGGCCCGGCCTGCGCTGAACTCCGCCGCCGGGGCGTCGGCGGGCCGGGGTGCGGCGGGCGCGAGGGCCAGCGTCGAGAGGACGGCGACGAGCAGGAGCAGGACGAGCGCCAGCACCCCCACGAGCGGCCGCACCGGGCTGGGCTGGGGGCCGGAGGTGTCGCCGCGGGTGCCCACCGCCGCACCGTAGGACCGCGCCGGCGCGGCCCGGTACCACCGGTCGGTGGGTGCGGGGGCCGGCTCAGCTCGTGCGCAGCACCGTGAACTCGTACCTGCCCTCGATGAAGTAGGAGCGCGAGTACATCAGGACGGTGCCCTGGGCGTCGTAGTGCAGCTGGTCGAGGAGCACGTAGAGGCCCGGGTGGTCCAGGTCGTCCCAGCCCACGTGCTCGGAGTGGACGGCGTGGACCTCCGCGACGCTGTGGTGCGGGAAGAGCCCCTGCTCGCGCAGGTAGACGAACAGGGAGCCGCTCATGTCGCCCGGGTCGAAGCCCTCGGGCAGGACCGACACGGGCACGAGGTCGTAGGAGTAGGCGACGACGACGCCGTCGGCGAGGATGGACCGGCGGATCTCGAGGGCCTCCGCGGAGGGGCCGAGCCCCAGCTTCTCCGCCTCGTCCGGCAGCAGCGGGCGCACCACGCGGCTCTTGTAGACCATGCCCGGCTCCCGGCCGGTGGCACGGATCGACTCGGTGATGGAGTCGAGCCTCTCCAGGCCGGCTCGGATGGTGGAGTGGTCGAGCACGAAGGTGCCCACCCCGTGCTGCGTGCGCACCAGCGCCTTCGCCTCGAGCTCGCGCAGCGCCGCCCGCACCGTGGGGCGAGAGACCTTGTAGGACGACGCCAGCTCGGACTCCGTGGGCAGCTTGGCCCCCGGCGCGTACTGCCCCGCCGCCACCGCGCTGCGCAGGTCCTCGGCCACGAGCGTGGCCAGGCTGCCCTTCTTCGCCACGTCTTCGCCCCCTCGTCGTCCCTTCGAGAACCCGGCCCAGGATGCCGCATGCCGGGCCCGGCAGCACCAGGCCCAACGAGAAGGTAACAACTTGGCAGATCTGTTGACACTGTTGTCAGACGACTCCTAGGTTCAAGCCGACGGAGCCCCGGGGCTCCGGACCGGACGACGACGTTCGACACAAGGGGGCCCTTGGGCATGGTCAACGCCATCGAGTGGCGCGACGCGCCTCGACCGCACATCCGCCTGGTGGACCAGGCGGCCCTGCCCACGGAGGAGATCTACCTCGAGGTCGACACGATCGACGCGCTCGTCCACGCCATCCAGCGGCTCGCCGTCCGCGGCGCCCCCGCGCTGGGAGCGGCCGGGGGCCTCGGCGCCGCCCTGGCCATGCACCTGGCGCGCACCGAGGGCTGGGACGAGGCGCAGCTGGACAAGGAGATCCAGCGGGTCCGAGAGGCGCGTCCCACGGCGGTGAACCTGGCCTGGGGCGCCGACCGCGCAGCCGCTCGCCGGTCGGAGGGCTACGAGGCCGTGCTGGCGGAGGCCCTGGCCATCGTCGAGGAGGACGGCGCCGCCAACCGCGAGCTGTCCCGCCTCGGCGCCGACTGGATCCTCGAGGCCACCGGCAAGGACGTCGTGCGCGTGGTGACCCACTGCAACACGGGCTCCCTGGCGACGTCCTCCTGGGGCACCGCCTACGGCATCATCCACGAGCTGCACACCCGCCGACGGCTGGGCCTCGTCTACGCGGACGAGACCCGTCCCCTGCTCCAGGGCAGCCGGCTGACGAGCTGGGAGCTGACCAAGGACGGGATCGACCACGTCGTCGAGGTCGACGGAGCCGCCGCCAGCACGATCCTGCGCGGCCTGGTCGACGTCGCCATCATCGGGGCCGACCGCATCACCGCCAACGCCGACACCGCGAACAAGATCGGCTCAGTGGCGCTGGCGCTCGCGTGCGCGCGGGCCGGGATCCCCTTCGTGGTGGCGGCACCGTTCTCGACCGTCGACCTGTCGACGGCGACCGGCGCGGAGATCCACATCGAGGAGCGGGACGACGACGAGGTCACCCGGTTCGGCGGCACCCAGGTCGCCCCTCCGGGGACCCGGGTGTTCAACCCCGCCTTCGACGTGACTCCCCACGACCTCATCAGCGCCGTCGTCACCGAGCGCGGCGTCGTCGAGCCGGCCCGCGCTCCGGGGCCGGACCTCCTGCGTCCGCTCGCGGGCTGAGCCGCACCTGCCGACAGCACGACCCAACCGAGAGGAACGCAATGAAGCGCACATCCACTCTCCGCATCTCCGGGCTGCTGGGGATCTCGCTCCTGCTCAGCGCCTGCAGCCAGGGCGGCACCGGCAGCGAGGAGGCGGCCCAGCCCGCGGCCGACAAGGGCACGGTGGCCGAGGTCACGGCCGAGGCGCCCGCGCCCTTCGACGGCGACGTGAGCATCGCCATCGTCCAGCAGTCCGGACAGGGCGACTACTTCCAGCAGTACCTCAACGGCACCAAGCAGCAGGCCGAGGCGCTCGGGATCGACCTGTCGACCTACGACGCCCAGGGCGACAACGCGCAGCAGGCCGTGCAGCTGGAGCAGGCGATCTCCTCCGGCGTGGACGGCATCATCGTCCGCCACGGCTTCCCGGACACGCTCTGCCCGGGGGTGAACGACGCCATCGCCAAGGGCATCGCCGTCATCATCTACGACGTCGAGATCCAGGAGTGCGCGCCGGAGGCGGTGCAGACCCAGCAGTCCGACGCGCTCATGGCCTCCCTGGTGCTCGACCGGATGGTCCAGGACGTCGGTTCCGGCGCGGACGTCGGCTACGTCAACGTCGCCGGCATCGCCCCCCTCGACCGACGCGAGGTCGTGTGGCGGCAGTACGTCCAGGACAACGGCTGGAACGAGCTGTTCCACACCGGCGCGTTCACCAACTCGACCGCCACCGACACCGCGCCGATGGTCGTCTCCGCGGCGCAGTCGAACGCCTCCATCAAGGCCATCTACGCGCCCTACGACGAGTTCACCAAGGGCACGCTGTCGGCGCTGGAGCAGGCCGGCCGCGACGACGTCCTGGTCTACGGCGCTGACATCTCGACCGCCGACATCGAGCTGATGACGGCGGAGGGCAGCCCCTGGGTGGCCACCGGCGCGACCGACCCCAACGCCATCGGCGCTGCGGTCCTGCGCACCCTCGCCCTCCACATGGCGGGCGAGCTGGACGCGATGACGGTCGAGTTCCCGCCGATCCTCATCACGCAGGAGTTCCTGCGCGACAACGGCATCACGAACATGGAGACGCTCCGCGAGGCCGAGCCCGCGCTCAACATCTCCGACGTGTCCGCGGCCGACTGGATCCCCGCGGTCCAGTTCTGACCGACCTGTCCCACGCGCCGGGCGTGCACGGCTCCGTGCACGCCCGGCAGCGCACGACGAGAGGACCAGCGATGAGCGACGGAGCTCCATCGGCGCCCACCCTCGAGCTCGAGGGCATCACCATGTCCTTCGGGACCCACCAGGTCCTCAAGGGCGTCGACCTCACCCTCAGGGCCGGCCGCGTCACCGCCCTGCTCGGGGCGAACGGCGCGGGCAAGTCGACCCTGATCAAGGTGCTGTCGGGCGTCCACGCCGCAGACGGCGGACGGATCCGTCGCGCCGGCGCCGAGGCCTCGATCACCTCGCCGCAGGAGGCCACCAGCCACGGCGTCCAGACCGTGCACCAGCGCATCCACGACTCGATCATCCCCGGGCTGACGGTCGCCGAGAACCTCGTCTTCGAGGAGCTGGCGCGCGGCGAGCTGCCGGCGGTGCGCTCGTTGAAGGGCCTGCTCCCCCGGGCCCGGGAGATCGCCGACACGCTGGACCTCGGCTGGGACGACGCGAGCCTGCGCGCCGACGTCTTCGACCTCGGCATCGCCGAGTGCCAGCTGCTCCTGCTGGCCCGGGCGCTGGTGCAGAAGCCCGAGGTGCTCGTCCTCGACGAGCCGACCTCCACGCTGTCCGCCCAGGAGGCGGAGCGGCTCTTCGCCCTCATCAGGCGGCTGTGCGACGACGGCGTGGCGATCCTCTACGTCTCCCACCGGCTCGCGGAGGTCCGCTCCCTCGCCGACGACGTGGTCGTGCTGCGCGACGGGCGGATCATCGACGAGCAGTCCCGTCCCTTCGACCTCGCCCGCGCCGTCTCGGCGATGCTCGGCGAGTCGGTGCTGGCCGACACCCAGGCGGTCGACGAGCGCCGAGGGGAGCGGGTCGCCGTCGAGGTCCGCGGCGCCCGCCTGCTCAAGCGGTCCGCCCCGATCGACCTCGACCTGCGCTACGGAGAGGTCACCGGTGTCGTCGGCCTGATCGGCGCCGGGAAGACCGAGCTCGCCCAGGGCATCTACGGCGCGTCGCCCCTGCGCAGCGGGCAGGTGCGCCTCGACGGAGAGCCGCACGCGCCGCGCCACCCGAGGCAGTCCGTGCGCCGCGGCGTCTACCTCGTGCCGGAGGACCGCGCCGCTGAGGCGATGCTGCCGGGCTGGTCCATCAGCCGCACGATGTCGCTGCCCTTCCTGCACCGCCTCACCCGCTGGGGCACCGTGCGCTCAGACCTGGAGGACCGGGACGCCGCCGCGGTCATCGACGCCTTCGGGGTCGTCGCCACGTCCCCCGACCAGCCGGTCGACGCGCTCTCCGGCGGCAACCAGCAGAAGGTCGTCGTCGCCCGGTGGATGAACGCCGAGCCCCGCGTGCTGCTGCTCGACGAGCCCTTCCGCGGCGTCGACCTCGGTGCCCGGCGCAGCATCTCGCACAAGGCCCGCGAGCACGCTGCGCAAGGGGCCTGCGTCGTCGTGATGGTCAGCGACGTCGACGAGCTCCGCGAGGTGGCCGACCGGATCGTCGTCCTCGTCGAGGGCGAGGTCCGCCTCGACGCCTACACGTCAGAGATCTCCAACGACCAGATCATCACGAGCATGTCGGAGGTGGCTTGAATGGCCCTGACCACGACCCGCCCCGGGGCGGCTCCGACGGCCGCGGCCAGGGAGGTGCTCAGCCCGCTCGACCGGTCTCGTGACGCCGTCGTCAAGTACGGCTTCATCGCGGTGACGGTCCTGCTGTTCGTCTACTTCCTGGCGACCGAGCCCGCCTTCGGCACGTCGTCGGCGCTGTTCTCCCTGCTGAAGGCCACGACGGTGACCGCCATCCTCGGCCTGGGGGTGATGTTCACCATGGTCGTCGGCGGCCTGGACCTGTCGATCGGGTCGACGGCCGGGCTCGCCGTGCAGGTCGCCGCCATGACGATGGTGTTCTACAACCTGACCGGGCTCACCGCTGTGGTGGCGGTCCTGGTCAGCGGCCTGCTCGTCGGTCTCCTCAACGCCTTCCTCATCGTGGTCTGCAAGATCCCCGACCTGCTCGCGACGCTCGGCGTCATGTTCGTCATCCAGGGCGCCAAGCTCATCCCCGTCTCGGGGCAGTCGGTGGCCTCGGGCATGGTGCTGCGCGACGGCACCACGGCCCCCGGCCGCTTCGACCCGTGGTTCCTCAAGATCGACCGCGGCTTCGTCGGCCCGGTGCCCCTGCCGGTGGTGGTCATGCTGGTGCTCGTCGTGGCCAGCTGGATCGTCCTGAGCCGCACCTCGTGGGGCCGCATCCTGTACGCCATCGGGGCCAACCCCGAGGCCGCCCGCCTCGCCGGCGTGCGGGTCGGCCTGCACCGCGGACTGGCGTACGTGGTCTCCGCGGTGTTCGCCTCGGTCGGCGGGCTCATCCTCGTCTCCCGCATCGGCCAGGGCGACGTCAACGCCGGCTCCTCCAGCCTGCTCGAGGCGGTCGCCGTGGCCCTCGTCGGCACGTCCGTGCTCGGCCTGGGCAAGCCCAACGCGTGGGGGACGCTGCTCGGCGCGCTGCTCATCGGCATCGTCCTCACCGGCATGACCATGTCCGGTGCGCAGTACTACCACCAGGACACCGCCAAGGGGATCGTCCTGATCGTCGCGCTGCTCTTCTCCTTCAGCCTGTCGCGCCGCAAGGCCCGCTACAGCCCGGCCACCTGACCCCGACGGAGGCGTTCGATGACGACCCACGAGTACGAGTTCCTCACCGTCGACACGCTCGCCGACCACGTCCGCCGCCGCCCGGCGCTGGCGGACCGGATCGACGCGGACGACCTGGTGGAGGTGGCCGAGATCGGCGACGGCAACCTCAACCTCGTCTTCGTCGTCCAGGACGGCCGAGGGCGGCGCCTGGTCCTCAAGCAGGCCCTGCCGTACGTCCGCATGACCGGCGCCGGGTGGCCCATGACGCCCGAGCGCGCCGCCCGGGAGGCGCGCTCGCTCCAGGCGCACCGCGAGCTGGTCCCGGACCTCGTCGTCGAGGTCGTCGAGTACGACCCGGAGCGGTACGTCATCGCCATGGAGGACCTGTCCGACCACGCGGTGTGGCGGCACGCGCTCAACCGCGGCGAGCGGCACGACGGAGCGGCGGCCGCGCTGGGGCGGTACGTCGCCGCGGTGGCCTTCGGCACCTCGGTGCTGGGGATGGAGCGGGTGGCCGTGGCGGAGGCGCTGGCGCGCAGCGTCAACCCGGACCTGTGCGCGATCACCGAGGACCTGGTGTTCACCGAGCCCGCGGTGGACGCCGGGCGCAACTCCGTGCTCCCGGCCAACGAGCAGGACGCGAAGGAGCTCGCAGAGGACGCCGTGTACGTGGCCGCCATGGGCGTGGCGAAGTGGAAGTTCATGACCCAGGCGGAGGCGCTGGTCCACGGCGACCTCCACACCGGCTCGGTGTTCGTGCGCGCCGCCCCGGGCAGCACCGGGTGCGACTCGGTCAAGGTGTTCGACTCCGAGTTCGCCTTCTACGGCCCGGTGGCGTTCGACCTGGGCGCCACCTACGCCAACTACGCCTTCGCCGCGGCGCGGGCCTACGCGCTCGGGGAGGACGCGCGCGCGGAGTGGGCGCTGGGCCTGCCGCAGCAGACCTGGGACGCGTTCGAGGCCGAGTTCCGCGCCCGGTCCGCCGGCGCCCGCGACCGCCGCGTGTGGCGCGAGGAGTTCCTGGACCAGCGGCTGGACCAGTGGGCCCGCGAGGCGTGGCTGTTCGCCGCCGCCAAGATGGCCCGCCGCATCGTCGGCGCCGCCAAGGTCAAGGACGTCGAGACGCTTCCGGAGGACCAGCGCGAGGGCGCCGCACGGGGCGTGCTCGTGGCGGCGCGACGTGCGGCCGCGGGATGGGACGCCCCCCACCGCCCGGGCGACTTCGCGGCTCTGGTCGGCGAGGTGCTGCGCGAGCACCGGACCCGCTGAGGCGGCCGCCGTCTGGTCGGCCAGCCCTCGCCGCAGCCGGGGACCCGGACTGCCACGGGGACTGAGGACTGACATCTCCGCAACAGGCGCGGCATTTCTGCAGGCCTGCGTGCCACTCGCGCGCAGAGCCCCTGCAGAGCTGCTTGCACAGATGATCTCTGCCACCTAGGTTGTAAGACAACTTCCCTGCGAGAGAGGAGCACCGGTGGCCGGCACGCTCAGCCCCGCTTCCGCGCAGCTGGTGGAAGGTCTCGTCCGCGCCTCACGAGCGCTGGGCGGCGATCCCAGTCTCGTCCTCCACGGGGGTGGCAACACCTCGGTCAAGGCCCGCTGGACCGACGTGACGGGCCGTGAGCGCCCGGTGCTCCTCGTCAAGGGCAGCGGACACGACCTGGCCGGCATCGACGTCGACGGCTTCACCCCCCTGGACCTGGACCGCCTCCGCGAGCTCCTCCCGCCGGTGCGCGTCGACGCGGACGACCTGGCGGGCGAGCTCCGGTGCGCGCTGCTGCGCCACCCGGCGCCGGACGCCTCGGTCGAGACGCTGGTGCACGCCCTGCTCCCGCACACCGCGGTGCTGCACTCGCACGCCGACGCCATCCTCACCCTGACCAACACCGCCGACGGGGCAGCGCGCGTCCGGGAGCTGTACGGCGACCGGGTGGTCGTCGTCGAGTACGCCGCGCCCGGCCCCGAGCTGGCCGCGGCGTGCGCGCGGGCCTGGGCGAGCGCCCGCGACCGGCACGAGCGCGTCCACGCCCTGCTCGTGCTGCAGCACGGCCTGTTCACCATGGGCGACGACCCCGCGCAGGCCCTGGAGCGGCACCTGGAGCTGGTGGCCCTGGCCCGCGAGGCCACCGGGTGCCCGGCTGCGGACGGCCCGGTCGACGCCCACGTCCCGGACCCGGCGCTCATCGCCCGCATCCGCCACGACCTGAGCCGGGTCGCCGGCCGCCCCCTGGTCGTCGCGGTGGACTCCGGCGCGGAGGCACGGGCCTTCGCCGCGGACCCGGCGCTGGTCGGGGCCGCTGGTCGGGGCCCGCTCACGCCGGACCACGTCATCTGGACCGGGCCGTTCCCGCAGGTCGGCGAGGACACCGACGGGCACGCAGCGGCGTACCGGGCGTACCTGGCGGAGAACGCCCGGCGCCGCGGCGTGCCGGTGCCGGACGCCGACCCCGCTGCCCGCGTGGTGCTCGACCCCCGACTGGGCGTGCTCACGGCAGGGCGCACCGCGCGCGAGGCGCGCATCGCCCAGGACATCGCCGCGCACACGCGCGCCGCGGTGCGCGCAGCGGAGGCGCTCGGCGGATACCGACCAGCCGACCTCTCGCACGTCTTCGACCTCGAGCACTGGGGCGCCCAGCGGGCCAAGCTGGACCGCGCCAGCGGGCCAGGGGAGCTCGCGGGCAGGGTCGCGGTGGTCACCGGCGCCGCCTCCGGCATCGGCAGGGCCTGCGCCGAGGCCCTCCTGGCAGCCGGGGCGACGGTGGTGGGCTGGGACGTCTCACCCTCGGTGGTCGACGCCTTCGACTCCCCGGAGTGGCTGGGCGTCGTCGTCGACGTGACGGCCGCTGGCGCGCAGCAGGCCGCGCTGGCCCGGGGCGTCGCCGCGTTCGGCGGCCTCGACGTCCTGGTGGTCTCGGCCGGCATCTTCCCCACCGCCCAGCACCTGGACGGCATGGACATGACCATGTGGCGACGGACCATGTCCATCAACGTGGACTCGGTCGCGGAGCTCTACGGCCTGGCCCACCCCCTGCTGGCCCTCGCTCCCGGGGGCGGCCGAGTGGTGGTCGTCGCCTCCAAGAACGTGGCCGCACCTGGACCGGGCGCAGCCGCCTACTCGGCCTCCAAGGCGGCGCTGACCCAGCTCTCGCGGGTCGCCGCGCTGGAGTGGGCCGGCGACGGCATCCGGGTCAACACGGTCCACCCCGACGCGGTGTTCGACACGGCCCTGTGGACCCCGGAGCTGCTGTCCGCCCGGGCCGAGCACTACGGGATGACCGTCGACGAGTACAAGCGCCGGAACCTGCTGCGCACGGAGGTCACGAGCAGGGCCGTGGCCCGGCTCGTGCGGACGATGGCCGACGAGACCTTCGCCTGCACCACCGGGGCGCAGGTGCCCATCGACGGCGGGAACGAACGGGTCGTCTGAGCCTCGGCCGACGGCCTCCCCCTGACGCCGGGCGAGCCGGCACCCCAGCGCACCGCCTGACCCCCACGGAAGGACGAACACCCATGGCTGACCTCGACGGCAACATCAGCGCCAAGGACTACGGGCTGGACCGGCCCCAGCAGACGCCCGGCTTCCACGTCAAGGGCGCAGCGCAGCTCGACTTCGGGATGCGCCACCGCCTCGCCCGGATCTTCGCCGAGGACGGGCGCACCGTGATGCTCGCGTTCGACCACGGCTACTTCCAGGGACCGACCTCCGGCCTCGAGCGCGTCGACCTCGACGTGGTCCCCCTGGCCCCGCACGTCGACGCCCTCATGGCCACCCGCGGGATCATCCGCTCCCTCGTCCCGGCCGGCAGCGACAACGCCCTGGTCCTGCGCGCCTCCGGCGGGCCCTCGATCCTCAAGGACCTCTCCGACGAGCGGATCGCGATGAACACCGAGGACGCGCTGCGCATCGACGCCGCGGCCGTGGCCGTCCAGGTCTTCATCGGCGGAGAGCACGAGACCCAGTCGGTGACGAACATGACCACCCTGGTCGACCAGGGCCTGCGCTACGGCATGCCCGTCCTGGGCGTCACCGCCGTCGGCCGCGAGCTCACCCGCGACGCCCGCTACCTGGGCCTGGCCACCCGGATCATCGCCGAGCTCGGCGCGCAGGTCGTCAAGACCTACTACTGCGAGCAGGGCTTCGAGCAGGTCACCGCCGCCTGCCCGGTCCCGATCATCATGGCCGGCGGCAAGAAGCTCCCGGTCTCCGAGGCGCTGACCATGGCCTGGCAGGCCATCGACCAGGGCGCAGCGGGCGTGGACATGGGACGGAACATCTTCCAGCGCCAGGCCCCGGCAGCGATGGTCCAAGCGGTGCGCGCCGTCGTCCACGGAGGCGAGTCCCCCACCGACGCCCTCGAGGTCTACCGCGAGCTCTCCGACGGCGCGCAGGACTGAGATGCGCAGGAGGGCACGATGATCGACGACGACAAGACCCGCGAGCTGCGTCGCCAGGTGGTGGACGTCGGGCGTCGCATGTGGCTGAAGGAGATGGTCGCCGCGAACGACGGCAACCTCACCGCCCGGCTGCCCGATGGATCGGTCCTGTGCACACCGACGGGGACCAGCAAGGGGGCCCTGACCGAGGACTCCCTGGCCGTGGTGGCGCTCGACGGCACGGTGCTCGACCGGGGCACCGGGCGCGGGCCCTCGTCGGAGGTCCGCATGCACCTGCGGGTCTACCAGGTGGACCCGCAGGTGCGCGCCGTCGTGCACGCCCACCCCCTGCACGCCACCGCCTTCGCGATCCGCGGCGAGGCGCTGACGCTGCAGATGATGCCGGAGACGGTCGTGGCGCTGCCCGAGGTGCCCCTGGCCCCCTACGCCACTCCGTCGACGGACGAGGTGCCCCGCTCGATCGAGCCGTTCGTGCTCTCCCACCAGGCCTGTCTGCTGGAGCACCACGGCGCGCTGTCCTGGGGCGCCGACCTCGAGGAGGCCTTCATGACCATGGAGCGACTGGAGTACCAGGCGCGGATGACCGTGCTCGTGCGGCTCCTGGGCGGCGCGCGCGAGCTGAGCGGCGAGCGGGTCGAGGCCCTGCGCCAGCAGTTCGGCCTGGCCTGAGGACGGCTCGCGGGCTGCTGCGGCGCAGGCGTGGTGCAGGCGTGGCGCAGGCGTGGCGCAGGCGCGGCGGGGTACGTCGGTCGTGACCTGCGAGCCTGCGCTGAGGACGTGGACATGGACTGGTACCCGCTCCGGCTGACGACCCCAGCCAAGCCCCTGGTCTTCGGCGACCACGCCATCGCCCGGCGCCTGGGCAAGCAGGGCATCCCCGACTGGGGGATCGCCGAGACCTGGGAGTGCAGCGACGTCGACGGCGACGAAGGCGTCGTGGCCGGCGGCCCGCTCGCCGGGCGCTCCCTGCGCCAGGTCGTCACCGAGCACCCCGAGGACGTGATGGGCGCGGGGTGGTCCGGCGAGCGCTTCCCCGTGCTGACGAAGTTCATCGACGCCTCGGGCACCCTGCCGGTGCACGTGCACGCCGACGACCCCACCGCCCAGCGCCTGGAGGGCGAGCCGAACGGCAAGACCGAGGCGTGGCACATCCTCGACGCCGCCCCCGGCGCCACAGCGCTGTGCGGGGTCAAGGAGGGCGTGACGAAGGAGCGGCTCCGCCAGGCGCTGGCGGACCAGGACTTCGACGCGGTGCTGCGCCGGCTCCCGGTGCGCGCCGGGGAGACGATCTACGTGCCCGGCGGCACGGTGCACAGCTTCGGGCCGGACACCCTCGTCTACGAGATCGAGCAGACCTCGAACATCGCGCAGCACGCCATGCGCTGGAACATGGAGGACGGCTCGCCCGTCGACGACGACGAGCTCGCGACCAACCTGGACGCGCTGGTGGCCGAGGTGGACCTCGCCCCGAGGCCCGCCTTCGTCCCCGGGCTGCGCCTGCCGGTGGACGACGGGGTCGCGCGGGTCTTCCTGTGCGCCGGCCCGTACTTCGCCCTCGAGCGCTGGACGGCGGGCGCGGTCGCACCGCTGCGGCGCTCCTTCGCGACCGCGCAGATCGTGTCCAACCTCGGCGCGCCCGTGCAGGTGCGCACCGGTGGCCGCACCGAGCAGCTCGGGCGGGCCGAGACGCTCCTGCTGCCGGCCGCCCTGCGCGAGGTGGAGATCACCGGACCGGCCGACGTCCTGTTCGGCTACCTGCCCGACCTGGAGCGGGACGTCCTGGACCCGCTGACCGCCGCCGGGTACGGCCGCGACGTCATCGCCACCCTCGGCGAGGGCCTCTCCCCCACCTGACGGTCCTGGGAGCTCGCGGCCGGACCGGCGATCAGTGGGTCGGCCCGCCGGTCGGCTCGTCGCGCAGCCGGTCCACCAGGCCTGGCCGAACCCCCGGGCAGAGCCCTGTCCGGAGGGTGCTGGAGCCGGGCACGGGGTAGGTGCCGGGCATGACCAGCTACCGGGTGAACCAGGCGGCCGTGCGCCGGGCCAGAGAGCTCATCGACGCCGGCACGTACGACGACACGACCGAGTGGTCGCAGGCCGCTCCCTCGGCGGCGCGCGAGAACCAGGAGGTCGAGGAGCACGGCTACGACGGCTACGGCGCCTGGCACCTGGGGGTGGACCCCGACGCCTCGGAGGAGACCAAGGGCCGCTACCACTTCCCCTACGGCGACTTCACGCGCGTGAACCGGGCCGCGCTCATCGACGCCAAGCAGCGGGCGTCCCAGAACGACCACGAGGCGATCGAGCGCGCCGCGGACGAGCTGCTCGAGCACCTGGACGGCCGGCGATGACCCTGGTCGCGGACGCCGTCGTCGCCCGCCTGCGCGACTGGGGGGTCACGCGCGTCTTCGGCTACGCCGGCGACGGCATCGACCCGCTGCTGGCCGCGCTGCACCGGGCCGAGGCCGACGCTGGGGCCGGCATCGAGCTCGCGACCGCGCGGCACGAGGAGATGGCCGCCTTCATGGCCACCGGCCACGCGAAGTACACCGGCGAGGTCGGCGTCTGCCTGGCCACCCAGGGCCCGGGCGCGGTGCACCTGCTCACCGGGCTCTACGACGCCAAGCTCGACCGCAAGCCGGTCGTCGCCATCGTCGGCCAGGTCTCCTCGACGGCCCTGGGCAGCGGCTACCTGCAGGAGGTGGACCTGCACACCCTCTTCAAGGACGTGTGCGGCCAGTACGTGCAGACGGTGAGCACGCCGGAGCAGCTGCCGCTCGTGCTCGACGACGCCGTCCGCACGGCCATCGCCACGTCGTCGCCGACGTGCGTGATCCTGCCCCACGACGTCCAGGCGGCCGAGCTGCCCGAGGAGCCGCAGCACTCCCACGGCGTCGTGCTGACGTCGGCGGTCGTGGACCGCCCGCGCGTGCTGCCCAGCGAGGACTCCCTCGAGCGCGCCGCCGCGGTGCTGGCGGCGGGCCAGCGGGTGGCCCTGCTGGTCGGCCAGGGCGCGGCCGGGGCCGCGGAGGAGGTCGTCGCCGTCGCCGAGCGCCTCGGCGCCGGCATCACCACGTCGCTGCTCGGCAAGCCGGTCATCGACGAGGCCATCCCGTTCTCCTGCGGCGTGATGGGGCACCTGGGCACGACGGCGTCGGCGGAGCTGATGAGCGGCTGCGACACCCTCCTCATCGTCGGCAGCAGCGACCCGTGGACGGAGTTCTACCCCGCGCCCGGCCAGGCCCGGGCGGTGCAGGTCGACATCGCGGCGCGCAACCTCGGCGCCAAGCACCCGGTCGAGGTGGGCCTGGCCGGCGACGCCGCGCAGACCCTGCGCGCCCTGCTGCCGCTGCTGCCCGAGCGCACCGACCGGACCTGGCGCGACCAGGTCGAGGCGTGGGTGCAGGACTGGGAGCGCGTCTCGGCCGAGCGCGCCGCAGCGCCGGCCGACCCGCTGAACCCCCAGCTCGTGGTGCGCGAGCTGTCCGCCCTCCTGCCCGCGGACGCCGCCGTCGCCGTGGACGTCGGGTCGATCACGTACTGGTACGCGCGGTTCCTCCGCCTGCCGCCGGGGGTGCCCGCGCACCTGTCGAGCACGCTCGCCTCCATGGGCTCGGCCATGCCCTACGGCCTGGCCGCCAAGCTCGCCGACCCCTCCCGTCCGGTGGTCGCGCTGGCGGGCGACGGGGCGATGCAGATGAACGGCCTGCTCGAGCTCATCACCGTGGCGGACCGCTGGCGAGGCTGGGCCGACCCCCGCTTCGTCGTGCTCGTCCTGCACAACGGCGACCTCGCCGAGGTCTCGTGGGAGCAGCGCGAGATGGAGGGCGACCCGCGCTTCCCCACCTCCCAGCGGGTCCCGGCCTTCCCGTACGCCGGATACGCCGAGCTGCTGGGGCTGCGCGGGATCAGGGTGGACTCCCCCGACGCCGTCGAGGCGGCCTGGCGGGAGGCGCTGTCCGCCGACCGGCCGTGCCTGGTCGAGGCCGTCGTCGACCGCGACGTGCCGCTCCTGCCGCCGCTCGCACCGCGGGCGAAGGTCGACTCGATGCGCGCCGGGCTGTCGCAGGAGCCGGGTGCCGGCGCCCACGGCGCGGCCCTGCTCGACGCCCAGCGCCAGCACGAGGAGGGCCGCTCGGAGACGGGCGCCTGACGCGGGGGCGTCCTCCCGCGTCACCGGCGCAGCGCCGGGCGCCGCCCCCAGGTGGCCCAGCGCCACAGGTGCTCCAGCGGTCCCTGCCGGAACGCGCGCAGCCACAGCGTCGAGAGCGCCCACTGCGCGGCGAGGATCCCCGCCGCGAGCACCAGCACCGGCGTCCAGGACCTCTCGTGCGGCAGGTCGAGCAGGTGCCCCGCCACGACGACGACGACGGTCGCGCCGACGTAGTTCGTCAGCGCCATCCGGCCCAGCGGCGCGAACACCACCTGCAGCGGCGCGCGCAGCGGAGTGGCCAGCAGGAGCAGCAGACCGGTCAGGTACGCGCCGGCCAGCGCGAGCCCGGCCACCGCCGAGGACGTCGTGAACCCCGAGCCGGGCAGGTCCTGCAGCTGCCACGCCAGCGCCGGCACCGCCGCGAGCGCGAACAGGGCGAACAGCAGCAGCGGGCCGCGCAGAGCGCCGTCGAACCGGTCGGCCACCCCGTAGCGCACCAGCGCGGAGCCGAGCAGGAACAGCCCCGGGACGAGCGAGACGCCCCCGCCGGCGAGCACCAGCGACGCCGGCACGAGCACGGCGGCGCCCAGCGCGACGGCCCAGCGCGGCAGCCACGTGGAGGGCAGCAGGACGAGCAGCCCGAACACCGCGTAGAAGGTCAGCGCCTCCCCCGGGTGCCAGAGCTGGTGCAGGACGCCGAGCGGCAGCAGCACCAGCAGCCGGCGCAGCAGCAGCACGCGCGGGCGGGCCGTGCGCCGGGCCGCGGAGGCGAGGAAGAGGGAGGAGCCCATGCCGAAGAGCAGGGAGAAGAGGGGGAAGAACCGCTGCTGCACGAGCAGCTGCAGCCAGCCGCTGGCATCGGCCAGCGTCGCCGGCGGGTGGTCGACCTCGTACTGGAACTCCGCGACCGGGCCGGCGTTGACGAGGAGGATCCCGCACAGCGCGAACCCCCGCAGGACGTCGAGCGCGGCGATCCTCGGCGCGGCACCGGGCGCCGGAGCGGTGGGTGGGCTGGAGGCGGGGCTGAGGAGCGGCATGGCCCCACCCTCGGCGCCCGGCCAGCGCGCGGGCATCGGCCGGAGGGCCAGGGCGGACGCCGACGGGGTGGCCGTTCGGCCACCGCGTCACCTCAGCCCGGGCCCACCTCCCCGGCCTCCCACGCCCAGGCGGCGACCTCCACCCGGTTCCGGGCGCCGAGCTTGGTCTGGACGCTGCCCAGGTGGGCCTTGACGGTGCCGAGGGAGACGAACAGCTCGGCCGCCACCTCGTTGTTCGTCAGCCCGCGGGCGACGAGGCGGACGACGTCCAGCTCGCGCGGGGTCAGCGGCTCCGCCGGGGCGCGGGCGCTCGAGGACGCTGGCGCCGACAGCTGCTGCAGGAGGCGCACGGTCACCGCCGGGCTGATCAGCGACTCGCCCGCCGCCGCGGCGCGCACCGCCTCGACGAGCAGCGCCGGGCCGGCGTCCTTGAGCAGGAACCCCACCGCCCCGCCGCGCAGCGCCGCGTGGACGTACTCGTCGAGGTCGAAGGTGGTGACCACGACGACGCGCACCGGGTCCGGCACCCCCGGCCCGGCCAGGAGGCGCGTGACCTCGAGCCCGTCCAGGCGCGGCATGCGGATGTCGAGCAGGGCGACGTCCGGGCGCAGGCGGCGCGCGGCCTCGAGGGCCTCGACGCCGTCGGCGCACTGCGCGACCACCTCGACGTCGGGCTGGGCCGCCAGGATCATCGCGAACCCCGCCCGCACCATCTGCTGGTCGTCGGCGACCAGCACGCGGATGGTCATCGGCCCCTCCCGCGGGGTGTCGTCGGTGCTGGGACGGGCGCCGGCACGGGGACCGAGGCGCGCACGGCCCAGCCGCCCCCGCGCTGGGGGCCGGCGGACAGGGTGCCCCCGAGCGCCTCGACGCGCTCGCGCATCCCGACGAGGCCGAAGCCCCCGCCGGCGTGCGCCGCAGGGCCGCCGCCGTCCGGCGCGCCGGAGTCGGTCACCTCCACGACCACCTCGACGGGCGAGCAGGTCGCAGCGACGGCCACCCGCGCGGCGCCGGGCGCGTGCCGGGCGGCGTTGGTCAGGGCCTCCTGCACGACCCGGTAGACCGCGGACCGGACGTCGGCGGGCAGGGCGGCGAGCTCTCCCGTGGCGCTGAGCTCGACGGCGCGCGCGGCGCCTGCGTCGCGGAACCGGCGGACGAGCTCGCCGAGGTCGGCGAGGCCGGGGGCGGGCGAGCGCGGCGCGGCGTCCTCAGGGCCCGCGGGGTCGGTGCGCAGGACGCCGACCAGCCGCCGCATCGACCCCATCGCCTCGGCGCCGGCCGTCTCGATCGATGCCAGGGCCGTGGCCACCGCGGGCGGGACGGCGGCAGGGCTCGCGGCGGCGACCGCGCGCGCCGCCTGGGTGGCCACGACGATGCCGGTGACGTGGTGCGCGACCACGTCGTGCAGCTCGCGGGCGACCTCCTCACGCTCGCTGCGGCGGACGGCGGCCACGGCCAGCGCCCGCTGGGCGTCCTGGCTGCGCAGCCCCACGGCCACCGCGACGGCCACGGCCACCGCGGCGACGACGAGGGCGGTGGTCGTGGGGGTGTCGGGGCCCACGACGCGCAGCGGCAGCACGAGCACCGCCACCGCGACGGCGGCGGTCAGCGCCCAGTCCCCGCCGCCGCTCGCGCGCCGCCAGCGGGCGGCCAGCAGCACGAGCAGGGCCGCGGTCTCCGCCAGGCCCCACGAGCCGGCCCACCGGTAGTCGGCCACCGCCATGGCGGCGGTGCCCGCCACCGAGACGAGCACTGCCGCGGCCGTCAGCGCGTCACGCGCGCGGCCGGTGCGGTGCAGGGCCGCCACCGCGAGCGCGACCCCGGCCGCGAAGACGAGCAGCGGCCAGCCGGGCGTCACGACCGCCACGTCGAACAGGGCGAGCACGGCGAGGACGGCGGCCGCGGCCGCTCCCGGGAGCCGGCCGGTGCGGGCCAGCGCGCTGCGCCGCTCACCGCCCACCGGCCCTCACCCCCTCCCCTCGTCGACGCCCGCGACGCCCACGACGCCCACGACGTCCGTGGCCCGCAGCTCCACGCGCAGACCGTCCTCGTCGAACGAGACCGACCGCACAGTGCCACCTGCCTCCGGCAGCGGCACGGACCGCACCCGTCGGGAGGGTGGTCCGGGCGGTGCGGTCCACGCGGGGTCCTCCTGGGTCGAGGTCATCCGGACGCCGCGGCGGGGTCTGCGGCGACGCGGGCGAGCAGGGGCCGGCTGGCCGCCGAGGCCAGGCGGACGCCGACCAGGCCGAGCACCAGGCAGCCGGCGAGCAGGGCGAGGCCGGAGGCGTCCAGGCCCGAGGAGCTGAACCCGAGGCGGGTCAGGGGCGCCGCGACGACGACGCCCGTGGCCGTCGAGCCGAGGGCGAGGAGCACCAGGGGGAGCTGGGTCTCCAGCACGCGGGCGCGGTCGAGCACGCCCAGCGGGACGCCGACCAGGGCCAGCTGGCGGTAGGTGCGGCGCCGGTCGAGCACCGCGGCCATCGAGGTGATGGCGGCCGAGGCCATGGCGATCGCGAAGGACACCGCCAGCACGAGCACCGACGCGGTGCGGAAGTCGGCGGAGAACCGCGCCTCGTCGATCATGATGTCGCTCCCAGTGGCGGCGACCGAGGCGGGCGCCACCTGCGCGACGAGGGTGCGCGCGGCCTCGAGGTCGGCGCCCCGGCCGGGCACCGCCACGGACAGGAAGCGCGCGCCCTCCCCGCCCCGCTCCCCCGCCGAGAGCGCGAGCAGCGCCCCGCGGTCGTCACCGGGCCCGGAGACCTCGGCGGCGATCCCGGCGGCCGCGAGCGCGGAGCGCAGGTCGGCCGCCACCGGCTCCGCCGCCGCGGCCGGCACGGCGACGTCGAGGCGGTCGGCCCGGCCCCACAGCGGATCGCCGGTGCCGGTGGGGAACAGGGCCAGGACCCCGGCGACGAAGCCCGTCATGGCCACCGCCCCGACCACGCGCCAGGCGCCGCGGGGGTCGTCGAGCAGGCGGCGCCCCGCCAGCAGCGCCGCGGTCGAGCGCGAGCGCGCGACGACGGCGCGCCCGAGCACACCGACCACCCACGGTCCGACGACGGACAGGGCCCCGAAGACGCCGGCGAAGAGGAGGACGAGCCCGGTCGTCGAGGCCCCGGCCCGCTCGGAGCACCGCAGGAACCCCACCACCAGGGCCGCGAACACGCCCAGGCGCACCAGGCCCATCCGGCGGGGCGCGTGCGCCTCCGCGACGCCGAGCGGGCTGCTCAGCACCCGCCGCAGCGCCACCGCGGCGCTGCCCACGGCGAGAGCGACGACGGCCAGCACCACCGCGACCAGCACGGGAGCGGAGGGCAGGAGGTCGGCGGCG